>JAUYGW010000229.1 GCA_030690245.1 Gallionella sp.
GACCTACACCTGATGAACGACTTGAGATAAACATAAGCATTTGTCTTAGCATATTACGATGAAGGCAAAGTCTATCAGACTTTTCTATGGGGATTTAAGCAGGATAAAGATCGAGAACACCTCGGTTGGAATAGATCGCAATCTTAAAATAGCCGCGATTTCTGAATCAGCTGATAATTTCGTGAAGGGTTGAACTCGTTGAGTTCAACCCTTCCGTTATGACGTTGGTGATGCGATGTTTGAAACCGGTAGCTAGCCAACGAACCCTCAATGGTCAACACTGGTATTTTGCGCTCTTCCTGGAAAACGAGTTGCCAGGGAAAAGATGGCGGGATAGAGGCGCAACAAGCGCCATCCCTCCTGCGCCAGCCCGGCAATGCCTTTACGGCGTAATGCTAGAAATGCCGCCACCCCGCCGGCCACCCATGCGGGATGGTTGTGTATGAAGCGCACCGCCTTCACCCCTGCGTCAACCAGCGCCAAGGGTTTTTGCCAGCGCTGGGAAATTCCGGCCACTTCTATTCGCTGGGTCTCAATTTTTTCTATGAGCACCCGGCGGCGGCAGGCAAGGTCGGCAAGTCGCTTTTTCATGGGCGAGGCGCAAGCCAATCGCGGTCATCGGCCAATTCGGCCAGGCTGGTAGAAAACAGTTTGGATCTTTCTCTTGCCACGCGGCGCAATGCGTTCCATGCCAAGAGTCCGGCGACAAAATACAACGCAGTAAAACCACCCAGCACCAGCAGACGATGGCTATCCCAAAACAACACCAAAACAAACACGGTCAGCAGCATGATGGCCAAGCCAAAGAACAGCAGGGCAACACTGCCATAGAGCAAAACTTGCCCGACGCGCAGGCGCTCTTCCTCCATCTCGTTGGACAGCAGTTCAATCCTTGTCTGGACGATGACGAGCAAAGTGCCCGCCATTCGCTTCAGCGATTCCATCAGCCCTGTCGATTCCGCCATGCCTTAGCGCCGTGCAATCAGCATCCCGACAATCACGCCCGCGCAGGCGGAGATGCCAATCGATTGCCAAGGGTTATTGTGAACGTATTGGTCTGTGGCTTTTGCAGCCTGCCGGGCGTGCTCAATCACAGCGTTTTCGGCCGCAGCCAGTCGTCCCTTAACAACCTGCAGGCTTTCCTGGATGCGCGCACGGGCGGCAACAGCTCCTTCACCCGCTTGGCTGGCGGTTGCGCGCAGCAGTTCCTCGGCATCCGCCACCACCAATCGCAAATCTTCCATGAGCTTTTCCTTTGAAGCTGCGGCGCTTGTATTATTTGAATCCATTATTTTTGTGTTCATGGCTTAATTCCTTAGTTAAAGTTGGGTGTTATAGATACGGATAGAGCTACTAAGCAACGGACAGGACGCGAAGAAATTGCGTTTCAGCCGTCACAAATAGCCATCTGCTTATACGGGAAACTATTGCAAGTTGCATGGCTATGCATTGCGGGCAATGTCACGTTAGAGACGCGCCCGCAACTGCGTTACTTGCTCCGCATGTCATTCTTGATGGATTTTACACCCTTGACGCTACGTGTAACTTCGACCGCTTTGTCCATGTCGGCCTTGTACTTAACGAAGCCGCTTAATTGAACTACACCCTTAAAGGTTTCGACGTTGATTTCGGCGGATTTCAGGGTGGGTTCGTTGAATATGGCTGCCTTGACCTTGGTCGTGATAACGCTGTCGTCGACATATTCGCCGGTGCCTTCCTGCGTTGACGTGGATGCGCAGCCCAGGGAAAACAGCAACGCAATAGTCATAAAGAATGCGGAAAAATATTTTAGTTGTTTCATGGTCAATCTCCTTGGATATATATAAAAATTAAACTTCAAAGTTGCTCATCATCAAGTACTGCCGCTGAAATTCGCCATTTGCTTTCAGGCAAATTTTAACGAGCACATCACAATCGTCCCAGCAAAAACAGAATGATCAGAATAGTCAATATCAGCCCGATGCCTCCGCTTGGGCCATAACCCCAAGTCCTGCTGTGCGGCCAAGCCGGGATTGCACCGATTAGCATCAACACCACAATGATCAATAGAATAGTTCCAACTGACATTTCGTTTCTCCTTGTAACCTTGCCGAAATAGCTGCCTGGGCCTTACTGTGCGAAGCCCAGGTTTTGCCACAGATGCCTAGCGTGGAGCGATGTTGTCTTTACTGTCGGAGATGATGATTTCCACGCGCCGATTCGATTGACGGCCGGCGGCGGTGTCGTTGCCGCCAACCGGAAATGCCTCGCCATAGCCATGTGTGGTGACACGATCGCTGCTGATTCCCATGTTGATCAAAGCCATCCGTACGGCATTGGCGCGCCGCTCAGAGAGCTCCTGGTTGTAGCTGTCACTGCCGGTGCTGTCGGTGAAGCCTTCAACCAACACCTTGTGCTGCGGATATCGATTGAGAAAATCGGCCAGCTTTTGCACATTGCGCATACCGCCCGATTCCAGCTGCGCCTTGTTGGTGCGGAACAACACATCGCCTAGCGTGATCACCATGCCGCGCGCCGTTTTCTTGGCATCCAACTCCTTGAGCTGCATTTCCTGTTGGGCGATGAGCGCTTGGTCACGTTCCGCATTGGCGCTGGCTGCCGCCAATTCGGCGGCTTGCTGGTCAACGGTTTCCTGTGAAATCGCTGCCTGCTGTTTGGCCGTATCTGCTTCGGCTGTTCTCGCTTCAAGGCGAGCTTCGGTGCGTTTCGCCCCGGCGTTGGCGACCGCTAATTCAGCCGTTTTTTGCTTGGCAGTTTCCTGTGCAATGCCCACTTTTTGACTGGCTAAGTAAGACAGATGATCGACTGTGGCAGTACCTTGACCTTTGCTAAAGGCCTCGTCCGCCTTGTTCAGGGTATCGCCTGCTTCTTTCAATTCAAGTGCGGCTAGAGTGGTGACCTGGGGGTTGGCTTGCGCGGTGTTGTAACGGTCATGTGCTTCTGTGAGTGCTGCGTTTTGCGGTGGCGCGGAAGTGGCACAGCCAGACAGAACCGCAACTGCGATCAGGGTCATGGGAAAGAATAGATTTTTTTTCATGATGAACTCCATTGATGATTATTTGGTTTTACGGTCGATTTCTTGGCGAAGCACGCGATTGTCTTCTTTCACTGCATCCGCAGCCTTCTGTGCCTTGGCTGATCGGGCAGCGGCAGCAGCTAGTTCAGCATCAACCTGCACTTCTTCAGCCAAAAGGCGGGCGCGCGCATAATCTTTTTCCCCCATCGCCCGTTCTGCCCACTCCATTTTCTCCATCGCAGATTTGAATTGAAGCGGTGCAAACTCATTGCCCCCGGCATTCCTTGCATTGTTTAACGCAGCCTTGGAAATAGCCATCTGTTCCGTGGGTGCCGGAATGGCCGAAGTGGACGTAGTGCTTGCGCAACCCGAAATAAAAAGGGCAAATGCTACGGCTGCACCGATCCTGTGTATTTGATACGACTTGAGGCGGTTAAATTTTTTCATCATTTTCATCCTTTGAGTTAAACATCGAACATAGTTGTTGCAATGAATAGTTATTGCGGTTGCAACGATTTCTAATTGCTCTAACCACAGCCGCAGCAAAATTTGGATGGCTCTATTGGAAAGGAACCGCTTTTGAGAACCATCTGTATTGATTAAACGCCTCTCGGCAGATACACACCGTGCGTTAACGCACATAAATGAGTTGTAGCGAGAGGCAATCTTTTGCTGTGAAGATGAAATTCAAACAGGTATTATTTTTTAGCGTCTTCTGCCGCATCCTCAATTCTTTCTCCGGCCTTCTCGATTTGTTGACCGGTTTTCTCTACCGCCTTGTCGACTTCCTTGCCGGCGCGTTCCGCCGGACCTTCCTGTTTTTGGCAGCCGGATAGCATTGCAACCAAGATGCCAATCGCCAAGGTTGTGGCGATATTTTTGTTGAATTTCATCATTTGTATCTCCTTAGTCCAGATGTTTTATACCCAAAGGGTATGAGAACCTCTTTCGAGGTAAATTTGCACGAAGATCACGCCGGGTATTGCGAGTTGGGCGGTAAAGCCGCCCATCTCTGCCTACCCACTTTTATGGATAGGGCTGTTTTACAAAGTAGCCCCAGACCGCGTCATCTATTAATCACTCGCAGCAAGACAACTACGATAGCAATCACCAATAGAATATGGATGAAACCGCCCATGGTGGTAGAAGTAATGAGACCCAATAACCACAGGACAAGCATAACGACAGCAATAGTGTAGAGCATGGGATCGACCTTTCTGTTTCATGGTTTACGCAGCGCCCGCAACCATTTGGTTGGCGCAACAGCGGTGTAGCTGACTGTAAGGTTATTTGCTGATTTCGTGGCCAATGACACCGCCGACTGCCGCACCGCCGACTGTGCCGGCGGCGCTTCCGCCGGTCATGACGGAACCGCCCACGGCGCCGACACCTGCACCGATCGCGGTATTCTTATCCTGCGTCGACATGCCGGCACAACCCGCCAATCCGAGCAGCATGCATGCTGCCATTGCATTCACTGTTAATCTTTGTATCGTGTTCATTTGGAATACCTCCTCGTTAAATATTTTGCGTTAAGAAAATTTCTGCCCGGCAGATTATTCGTCGCAGCACTTCATTATTTTGTTCATACAGGGTTCCCTGGAGTTATCGGTGTATGAGGCATAATTTGCATTTCCGAACCCGTGCTCGGCTTTGATGTTTTTTGCGGCAGCGTTGTATTCGTTCTTCGGCATGTTTTGCGCCGCCGCGCCCGTGCTGAATGCGAGACTGGTTATGCCCAAAATTGCGGTAATGTGTGATTTATTCATGATGGTTTTCCTTGTGGTTGATTGGTCATTGCCGCCAACCGCAGCAGGTAGGAATAGTTTTTAACCTGCGCCTCCTGAATGGCTGTGTTACAAAATATCTGATCATGAAAACGCTGTGACGATGAGCGCATCATCTCTCTGGCTCCAGGTTTTTTCTGTGCGCTAGTGCACATAGAGTGGTTGTGGACGCCATCGTCGATAAAACCTGCGGCTGCTAGCTTTTAGCGCCCTAGCAACTCGCCGACCGGTTTTAGCGATTCGACCCGGTCACAGATAACTTTGGCGATGGCGACCAGCGGTGCACCGAGCAGCAGGCCCCAGACGCCCCATAGCCAGCCGAAGAACAGCAGGGCGATGAACAGCACTGCGGCATTCACGCGTGCAAAACGGCTCTGCAGCCAGGTCGCAAACACGAACCCGACAGCGCCAGCCACCAGGAGCGACACGCCCGCTATGGCGAGCGCATGGAGTAGCGAACCAGACTGCAAAAAGTCGGCCATACCGCTGGCCAGCGCGATTGATGTCGGGCCCAGATAAGGGATGAAGTGCAGTACACCGGCGGCGACACCCCATACACCTGCCTGCTCGACTCCAAGCGCCTCGAACGCAAGCCAGGTGCCGACGCCAACCAAGGCATTCGATACGAGCATGGACAGCAGGTAGCGTTGTATTTGCACGTCGATCTCATCGAGAATGCGCACAACATCTTTCTTGCGCGACAGCGACGGCCCGACAAACTGCACCAGCTTGAGACGGAAATGCGCGCCCGAGGCCAGCAGAAAATAGGTGAGCAACAGGATGATTGGCGTCTGCGCGACAATCGTGGCCAGCAGCGCAAACTGCGCGAGCGCGTAGTCGCGCAACCATGTGGTGGATTCGGATGGTCGGACTGACACCACGTGGGTTCCCGGTTTCGCACCTGCATCGGCGGCGGCCCCCTCAAGCTGTTTGGCGGTTTCCTGCATGTTCTGCAGCGCAGTCGGGCCGGTGCGTGCGTCGCTCAAGTTATGCCGCAGCTCGCGCGCAGCCTCGGGAAATTTGTCGATCATCGCCGTGGCATCATCGCTCAACGAGAACGCGATCCAGGCCAGGCTGCCGATCAGTACGGCCAGCACCAGTGCCGCTGATACGGGGCGCGGCACATGACACGACTTCAGCCAGCCCACCACCGGGCTTAGGGTGTAGCTCGCGAGGATCCCGATCAGCAATGGCACGAAGAAGGCGCGCGCCAGATACAGTGCGGCGACGATCGCGATGATCGTCAGCGTGCCGACCGCCACACTCATGCGCAAGTAACGGGTTGTACGGATCGTGATGGCCACCGCATCTGCGGCAGATGTTTCGGATGCTGCCTTGAGATCGGCATTGCGGAGATTGCTTGGTTGGTCGTGCGGCATTTTATGCGCCTCAATTTGATCGTTGATAGCCCGTCATGGGAGAAAATGTAGCCGACACCGCCGGATGAAATCGGGTTGTAATCCGAGAGACACGGCAGTCGGCGGAGAATTTTCCATAGCCCCATTGTTGAACTGCTCTTGTAGGAGCGAATTTATTCGCACTTCACCCTTCGTTGCTGAGAATGAATTTGCATCTGCAAACCTGTGGTCGGATTGCTAGTTGAAGGGCCCAATAGCATCAATAGAACTCCTTGCGCCATACAACCTGAAACGAGTGGCGTCGCGGCTTGACCTCGATCCGTTCTCCTGCCGACTCAAAGCGCAGCAGAGGCGACAATGAAACGCGGCCGCTATCGCGAGCGATTTGCCAGCGTGCATTTGTTGGCCAAGCGATTTCTTTTTTCGGATTGGCGACGGGGTGTAACCGTGGTGTATAGCTGTGTGCTGCCCCGATAGGTGCGCTATCTATTGAGTGGGTAAGCGCGAAGCTCATGCTGACACGGTAAGGGCGCAGCCAGTCAACGTCGGGGCGCACCGGTTGGATTGTTAATATTCCCAGAGCGGATGCCAAAGAGCTCTCCTCAGACTGTGCTGTATGCGCCGCAACGGCCAATCCAACAAACACCAACCCGAAGCACATGCGAAGCATGGCCGCCTGAAAAAAACGAGAACCAGAAATAGAACTAAACATGTTGCTCTCCTTCTTTAAATACGGCGGGAGCGTAGAGCCTGATCGAAAACCCGGGCCGGCCCGCTACCGTTTATTCAATTCCCTGTGTCTGAACCGCTCAGAGACTGCGCCTATCGTTAGGCCATTGTTTTTCATTGGCCGCAACCATGCCGTGCGTTGACGCACATAACCCGTTAATTTGTTATCTGTGTGAGTGCGCCGCCCCGATCAAATGCGGCTCCCTAAGTTTTTCAAAAAATTCTTTTGTGCACTGGCGCACAGAATGCTCTGAATGAAAGTGGGATAAATACAACCAGTGCGGCAAATTATCCTGGCTCCGGTTGATCTGATTTTGAATTGGAGCAAGTCTGACCAAGGCTCGTACATAACTAAGTGACAGTAGTTTCACCTGTCGCGAAACATGCCAACAGCGAATATTGACGACGCACGCCATGATTATGTAACAGCAGGGGATAGGCCGATTGCACCGATTTTTTTAGAAATCAGATTAAAGTTAAGGAGAAGAAAATGAACAAATTCGAGTATGTTGCTGGTGGAACTGCTGGCTATTACACCAGGTTGTCAAATGACGGCATGGCAGGTTATAAAGCACTGAAATGGCTTATGTCGCTACTGCTGGCCGCCTTGGTGACGGGATGCGGCGGTGGCGACGGTAGTGGCGCAGTACCGGCAGACACCACCGCACCCACCATAAGCTCCACCGCTATTGTTCCTGCGGATGCGGCAACCGGTATCGCGCTTAACGCGAATATCACCGCCAGCTTTAACGAGGCGATGGATGCTGCAACAATCACCACGGAGACCTTCACCTTGACACAGGGGGGCGCGCCGGTCGCAGGTGCGGTGGCTTACGTTGGTACAACTGCGGTTTTCAATCCGACCAGCGACCTTGCAGCCAGCACCGTCTACACGGCTACGGTTACCACCGGGGTCAAGGATGTCGCCGGCAATGCACTGGCTGCCGTCAAAACATGGAGCTTTACAACAGGCACTACGGCGGACGCCACCGCACCCACCGTGAATTCCACAGTCCCTGCGGATACGGCTATAGGTGTGGCGGTCAACGCGGACATCACCGCCACTTTTAGCGAAGTCATGGACCCTTCAACGATCACCACCGCCACCTTCACATTGGCGCAAGGGATCACGCCAATTGCAGGTGCGGTGACCTACGTGGGTACAACTGCGATTTTCAATCCGACCAGCGACCTTGCAGCCAGCAACGCCTATACCGCCACGGTTACCACCGGGGTCAAGGACCTGGCTGGCAATGCACTGGCTGCCGCCAAAACATGGAGCTTTACAACGGGCACAGCGGTAGCGGCAGGCCCAGCGCCGGTAGTCCTTGGAACGGCCGGAAATTATGCGATTCTGGCGGAGACGTTGATTTCAACCACGGCAGGAACCGCAGTGACTGGAGATATTGGAATCAGCCCTGCCGCTGCGTCTTTAATCACGGGATTTTCACTGACATTAGATCCATCGGGTTGTTTTTCGACCCCGACCCCGGCAACTCTGGTGGTTGGAAAGGTTTATGCCGCCGACTACAGCACGGGAGGGTGTCCAACGCCTGCCAATTTGACCACGGCTGTAGGCGATATGATGGTTGCATACACCGATGCCGCCGGAAGAACATTACCCGATTTCACCGAACTGGGCGCAGGAGATATTAGCGGAATGACACTGGCCCCTGGCCTGTACAAATGGGGTACGGGGGTGTTGATAAATTCGAATGTTACGCTCAACGGTGGCCCCAATGATGTTTGGATATTCCAGATAGCGGGAGATCTCACCATGGCGAGCGCTACGAGCATGTTGCTGGCTGGCGGCGCACTGCCCAAGAATATCTTTTGGCAGGTCGGCGGTGGTACGGGCGTGACCATTGGAACGACCGCGCACTTTGAGGGCGTGATACTGGCCACCAAAGCGATTGCACTGAATACAGGCGCATCGGGTAACGGCAGATTGTTGGCGCAGACCGCCGTCACTTTGGATAACAATGCGGTTACCCAGCCTGCTCCGTAAGGTCTGAGTCTTTGGAATGCATAGCAGTTAATCCCACAAAAAAATCTTTATGTGCGCTAGCGCACGGAGCATCGTGGATGAAAGTGGGAAAGTGTCTCCGGTGGGGCGGATTTACTTGGCTTTGGTTGTTGTTTTCTGATAATCATGACGAAATGACTAGAAGTATTACCTGTTGCGAAGCATATCAGCAGCAAATATGAAATAGCGCACCAGAATAATTGGCAGTAATGGGTCGGTTAATTGCACCGAAGTTTTTCGGGATTAGATAAAAAGGGGAATCACATGAACAGATTTGAAAATGTTACCAAGCCAGTGATGTGGTTTATGGCATTACTGCTGGCCGCTTTGGTGGCTGGATGCGGAGGCGGCGGCGGCGATCCAATTTTGGGTTCAAGCGGCAATGCCGCACTCGCGCCCACGGTTACAGGCGTAGCCCCGGTTCCAAATGCTGTCGGTGTAGGCGTCAACAACACAATTATCACTGCCAACTTTAGTGAGCCGATGAATCCGATCACCGGCGCAGCCACTTTCACGGTGACATGCGTGGCGCCTTGTGTGCAACCCACAGCGCCCATAGTTTCGCTCGACGCTACCAACACAATCGCTACTTTCGCATCCGCAGCCAATCTCGGATATGTAACCGAGTACACTGCCACAATTACCGGCGCTACCAGCATCGCCACGGGTCTTCCGCTGGCCGCGCCTTACGTGTGGAAATTTACGACAGGTGTTGCACCGGATACCGCGAAACCCAGGGTAACAGCTACAGTCCCTGTTACAACCACCCCCGGTGTGCTTCCAGCTCCCGGCGTGGCAACAGCAGGCGTAGCAACCAATACCTTGGTCACCGCAACCTTCAATGAGGCGATGGCTCCGGCAACGATCATTTCACCCGCGACCAGCTTTACGCTGACATGCGCAGCGGGTACAACACCGGGGCCTTGTTTAAATCCTTCACCCGCAGGCACTGTGAGCTACGATGTCCCAACTAGGAGAGCAACCTTTGCGCTCACACCCCCAGGAACATTGCTGGAAGACGGCAAGACCTATACCGCCACCATCACCACTGCGGCGACGGACATTGCAGGCAATGCACTAGCCGGCGATGCCGCCTTTCCTCTGGTGGCGAACGACTATGTGTGGACCTTTATTACTGTAGCCGCAGCGCCAGCAGTGCCTGTAACGGTAGTGCCTCCAACCAAACCTGTTGCCGGTGCGACGTTGGTATGCCCGAGCACAAACATTCAGGCAACTTTCAGCGTGCCGATGGCTCCTGTCACCACAGCAACTTTTCTTGTAACGGAACAACTTGCTCCATTCACTGTCGTCCAGGCAGCTTCGGTTGCTCTTGACGGCACATCCACCATTGCAACCTTTACGCCGCTTAACCCGCTAGTCGACGGCACAGCCTACACGGCCACGATTAAAGGTGACCCATTAGCGAACGGATCCGGGGTCGAAGACTTGGCCATTCCGGCCAACACCATGACCAGCGGCGACTACACATGGAACTTTACCGCTGGCCCAGCGACAGGAATATGCCTGCCACCGGTCAATCCAGGCGCTCTTGCCACCTTCGGCGTTGCGTCATTCAGCGGGATAACCAACACCGGTGCGACCACTGTTAACGGGGATGTAGTGATAGATACAGGCCTGACTTGTAATGGTGTTGCTGTTGGCGTGGCAAATGATTTCGGCGCCAATTGCAATGCCGGAGCGAACACGATAACCAACTTTGCCGGTGACTCGGTAATCACCCAGACCTATCCAGACACAACCACGGCAGATTCCGTCATGGTCGCGCTACTCGCCAAGTGGAACAGCATCTCGCCAGCCGGTGTGCCGTTAGCTACCGTTCTGGGGTGTGGGACGATAGGAAGTGCTGGCGGCGCAGGGGCGGGCATAGGTTGTGCCGGCAACTCAACACTTCCTCCCGGCGCCTACATTTCCGCTTCTAACTCCACAATTGATGTCACTGGGAATCTTACTCTCGATGGTGGCGGAAACGCGGATGCGACATGGATATTCCAGGCACCTTCCGCGCTTAACGTGAATGTCGGTAGCCAGATCATCCTGATTGGCGGTGCCAAGGCTTCCAACGTCTGGTGGTTTGTGGGCAGCTCAGCGACGCTTTTCACCAACAGCATATTCAACGGCAACATTCTGGCTTCTGCATCGATCACGATGCAGAACCTGGCGACATCCTGTGGCCGCTTGTTGTCAGGGGCTGAAGGGGCTGGCGGATTTGTATTTGACACCAACGTTGTTTCAGTACCGGGTCATGCGAACGCACCTTTTGGTTGCGAGTGACAAGGCTTGAGGGATTAGAATAGAGGTTGGCAGAGTCATTCCTGCCAACCTTTATTGCTTAAACAAAACAAAGTTAATCTACAGTAATCATTCACCGTAACTTTTGGAGAAAAACATGAAAAGAGTAGTTAAAACCGTAGGGACTCTGGGTCTGGTGGGGTGCGCTGTAATCGCCAGCCCATTCGCAATGGCGGACGATTCAGGCTGGTACATCGGGGGCAATATTGGCCAGTCGAGAGCGAAAATCGATGATGCACGAATCACCAGCAACCTGCTGGGAGGAGGTTTTACCACAACTTCGATTGCCGATGACAACCGCGACAATGGCTATAAACTTTTTGGCGGGTACCAGTACAACAAGAATTTTGCCGTTGAAGCGGGCTATTTCGATTTGGGGAAATTCGGCTATACGGCAACTGTGGTGCCGGCAGGAACGCTGACTGGCACTATTAAACTTAAAGGCCTGAATCTCGACGCAGTCGGCACGTTGCCTCTCACTGAAAAGTTTTCGGTGCTAGGCCGGCTCGGCTTGAACTACGCTCAAGCCAGAGATACTTTCGTCGGAACAGGATTTGTTGCCGTGCTCAACCCTAACCCCAGCAAGAATCAAGTTAACTACAAGTTGGGCGCCGGGCTTCAGTACGATTTCACTCCATCTCTCGGCATGCGCATCGAAGCGGAACGCTATCGCATCAACGATGCCGTCGGCAATCGCGGCGATGTCGATATGTATTCGCTCGGTTTGGTCTACCGCTTCGGCGTGGAAAAGCCGGCCCCTGCCCCGAAAGCGGTGGAGCCAGAACCGGTTGTGGTCGCACCTGAACCTAAGCCGGTAGTCGTAGCGCCGCCTCCGCCGAAGAAAGTAGTTTTCTCCGCAGATTCTTCCGCGGATGCCCTTTTCGATTTCGGCAAGGCGATCGTGAAGCCTACGGGCAAGCAGGCACTCGACAGGTTTGCTGCAGAGCTGAAAGGCGCGAACTATGAAGTCATCATGGTAACCGGACACACCGACCGGATCGGTTCGCAAAAATACAACCAGAGACTTTCGGAGCGCCGCGCCGAAATGGTCAAGGCCTATCTGGTGGAATCCGCAGGGATCCCGGCCAGCAAGATCGAGACCAGGGGAGTGGATGGAGCGGAGCCTGTGACGAAGCCCGGTGAATGCAGGAGCAAGAAAGGAGCCAAGGCAACCAAGCAACTGATCGCCTGCCTGGCGCCTGATCGCCGCGTGGAAGTCGAAGTTATTGCAACGCGAACATCCAAATAGCGGTCGTATCGTATTTGTCGTACCGGGTTTATTTGCAATTGTAATCAGAACGATATTTTTGCAGCGTGGGCAAACGGTTGTTTGCCCACGCGCAAGAACCACCAATGAAATTATTGAGCATTCCGTAATTCGTTACACCGTTTACCCACTGCGGAGCAAAGTCGAAGCATCAGCCTGAGCGGAGTCCTTGTCGCAAATTATGGAATGTTCAATAGCCAGCCATTTTGATTTAACCAGGATTTCCCCAACATCAAGGAGCACTATCATGAAATTTACCCTCAAGCGTTTCGCTACTTTCTTCTTCGCTCTGGCGCTGGCTTCTATACTCGGATGCGCATCGACCTCTACTCAGGAGGGCACCGGAGAGTATGTTGACGATACCGTCATTACCACCAAGGTGAAAGCGGCGATCTTTGGCGAACCTACGCTGAAATCGACCGAGATCAAAGTCGAAACTTTCAAAGGCGTCGTTCAGTTGAGCGGCTTTGTCAGTTCCGCTGCCGCCGAAAACAAAGCAGTCGAACTCGCCCGCAGCGTCAAGGGTGTGAAGTCGGTCAAGGATGACATGCGAATTAAGTAACCGCAGGACAACTCTAAGAAATTGGATTTCATCACTCTGGCCTGCACCGGTGTGATGAACTTTTAGGGTTGCCCCTGTTTTTTGCAATATAGATGAATCTCAAAAAGGAAAACAAAATGAAGACGTTAAAAAATTTAAAATTAATCGGTCTTTCGTCGCTATTGGTTGTTGGTCTTAGTGCATGCGAAAAGCCAGGGCCTGCCGAGACAGCGGGTAAGAAGATAGATCAGACGGTTGAAGAAGCCGGCAAGAAAATGGGTGAAGCGACCGATACAGTTGCTGTAAAAATGGCCGAGCAAAGCGAAAAAGCCGGGGTGGCCATCGATGATGCCGAGATTACGGCCAAGGTCAAAGCAGCTATATTTGCCGAGCCCGGCCTCAAGACACTGCAAATCAGTGTTGACACCGTAAAAGGCGTGGTGACGTTAAGCGGGTCGGTCGATTCGCTGGCGAGCAGCGATAGGGTCAGTGCACTGGCGGGTGCGGTGGCTGGCGTTAAAGAGGTTGAAAACCGGCTGGCGCTAAAGACAGTTATCAGGTGAGATTGAGTTGCCAGACACTTGGGGAGTAGAACATGGAGCTTCAAGAGGCATATAAACAAAAAATGGCGGCGCAACTGAAAGAATGGGGCGCGCAGATTAATTTGCTGGAAGCCAAGGTGGAGAATGCTGGTGCCGGCATGAGGGTTAAGCGTGCCGAGCAACTTCATGAGTTGCGAGCAAAACAGAGTGCAGCGTCTGAAAAGATGAAGGAGCTGGAGAAGGCCAGTGGCGAAGCTTGGGAGCAGGTCAAAGAAACGGCTGACAAAATCTGGGATGACCTCAAGGCCGGCGTAGCTGATGCCCATTCCAAATTCAAGTGAAGCCTTGCAGGCGACGCCGCACACTACGATCCGTTCGTTTGTGAGGCTTGAAAGATGAATTTAAGATTAACGCTGATCCTCATTCTCTCAAGCCTGGCAGTGATATTTATCGCTCAAAATGTCGCCGTGGTTGAGATCGGCTTTCTCTACTGGAGAGCCTCGATGTCGAGCGCGTTATTGATATTTTTCACGTTGATGATTGGGTTTGTTTTAGGTTGGTTCTTACATAGTTATCTTTTGCATCAAAAATCCAAGGGTGAGCCTATTCATCCAAAAAAAACCAGTTGATGGGTTCGTAGGTGCGATTGAATTCGCGCCTGCAGAAGTAGCATAATTCGTCGAAATACCAGAATATTCTTCCGTGTTGAGCCAAACCAACCCCCCTGATTCACTAGGCCGAAATATATAGGTATTTCGGCCTATATAAATTCGAAAATGTTTTGTGTATGGTTCGGTTCTAAAAGAAAACGGCAAATCACCGCTTGTAATGAATATTTTCTTGGTAAGGAACCGCTCATGCACGACCCTCATGCACCTCTCCAGAACCGTCTTCTCGCCGCCCTGTCGGCGGACGAATATGAGCACCTCTTTCCCCATCTTGAACTGGTTCCGATGCCGCTCGGTCATGTGCTTCACGAGTCGGGCATGCAAATGCGCCACGCCTATTTCCCCACCAATTCCATCGTGTCCCTGCTCTACGTGATGGAGGATGGCGCATCGGCCGAAATCGCCGTGGTCGGCAACGAGGGGGTCGTCGGCATCGGCCTGTTCATGGGCGGCGAAACCATGCCCAGCCGGGCCGTCGTGCAAAGTGAAGGCTACGCCTACCGGCTGAAGGCGCAATTGCTGAAGGATGAATTCAATCGCGCCGGGGGGCGACGTATCGGCGCAATGCAAAATTTGTTGCTGCGCTACACCCAGGCGCTGCTGACGCAGACGGCGCAGACGGCGGTGTGCAACCGGCATCATTCGGTGGATCAGCAACTGTGCCGCTGGTTGCTGCTAAGCCTGGATCGCCTGCAATCCAGCGAGCTGACCATGACGCAGGAGCTGATCGCCAACATGCTCGGTGTGCGCCGCGAAGGCGTCACCGAGGCTGCCGGAAAATTGCAGCATGCCGGGTTGATTCACTACTGTCGCGGCAAAATCACCGTGCTTGATCGGCCCGGGGTGGAGACGCGTGTCTGCGAATGCTACCAGGTGGTCAAAAAGGAGTTCGATCGCCTGCTCCCGGAGGTAGTCATACTTGATCGCACGCGCGCACGCACCGTCCTGCGTGCTTGTTCTGTACGCTAACACACAGGTAACTACTGGGTTTCCCCCCATGCGAAAAGCGCTCGCCCTTGGTCTGCTAAGGCCGCTGCCTTGCCGCAGAACAGAAACTGATCACCTGTATCCGATGCTGTACCAGCCGATATAAATCTGAAGCTAAAAAGCCGGAATACACCGAGATGTGCCCGCAGAGGTCTACGGTTTTCTTGCTCCCGCCCTCGTCCATTGCCCGCGTCAAATCGAAGCGCATGTTGAAGTCTCGCTGGATATTCCAGCGAACCCCCGTGCCCATGCTGGGGATCGAGACCTGTTCCTTGGTATCCCCGGCCAGCGGGTTGTTGGCGGCCCTAGCGATGTCATAGAACAGCAAGCCGCGCAGGTTGCCCTCGCCGGGAAACAGTTTGCCCATCTGGTTGGGTGAATAGAGCTGAAGGTTGGCAAAATAGCCGGTATCGCGGGCAACTTCGCGCTCCAGAAAACCGCGCACGGCGTTGACAGCGGCGTGGATTTGCCAGTTGCTCTCGGGCACGTTCACCCTGCTGATGCAAAAGCGAAGAATCTTGCAGCAGGTTGAATCATTCGACCGGAATATCTAGACCATCCATTACAAACAACTTTAGCTTGTTTGTGCAATTCATTGCTTTTTAAGCATATTTGTTTTGCTTTAACTTTCTGCGCTAACTCCTTGTCCTATAAAGAAAAATCCTGTTTTTTTGCTTGACCTTCTGGTTTTTTTTTAATATAGTGGGCTTAAGTGGTAAAAAGTGGGTAAAAGTGGGGTTAAAGGATGTTTCAGGGAGCGGCGCAACTTAATCTGGATAGCAAAGGCAGGCTCGCGATACCGGCGCGGCATCGCGACATGCTGCTCGCGAATTGCGCGGGCAATCTGGTGCTGACTGCCGATGCCGACGGTTGCCTGCTGATGTATCCGCAGCCAGAGTGGCAACCGATCCGCGACAAGTTGCTCAAGCTTTCCGCGCTCAACCCAAAAATCCGTGCCTTGCAACGCCGCCTGATCGGTTATGCCGAGGATGTGGTGATGGATGGCGCCGGGCGCGTGCTGATTTCGCCGGCCTTGCGCAGCTATGCCGCGCTGGACAAGCGCGTGATGCTGGTTGGCCAGGGTAATAAATTCGAATTGTGGGACGAGCCGAAATGGCAGGCGCAGCAGGAGGCCGGTTTGTCGTTCATGGAAGGTGAGTTGCCGCCGGAGCTAGAAGGTTTTTCTCTGTAAAACCTTTGCAGAACGTAGCGAGCGCAGCCGAGGCAAGGCAAAAAAATGGTGAGGAACCGGAGTTTACAAAATGCTAAATGAGGATTTTGAGCCTTTTTTAACGCGGCATCGGCAAGCGCAGCAGTCATGCAGAGGTTTTTGTGAGTGAGGGCTTGGCCCATACCACCGTTTTGCTGAATGAAGCTGTTGAGGCGTTGGCCATCAAGCCAGGCGGCGTCTATGTGGATGGCACGTTCGGGCGCGGCGGGCACAGCGCGCTGATACTGGAGCGGTTAGGCGACACAGGCCGGTTGATCGCGCTGGACAAGGACCCGGCGGCGGTGGCGGCAGGCGAGGCATGGCGTGATGCGCGTTTTTGCATGGTGCATCGCGGTTTCGCGCAACTGGCGGAGGTGTTGCGCGAGCAGGGGGTGGCGAAGGTGGACGGCATTCTGCTCGACTTGGGCGTGTCGTCGCCGCAACTGGACGAGGCGGCGCGCGGTTTCAGTTTTCGCTGCGATGCGCCGCTGGATATGCGCATGGACACCAGCAGCGGGATGACCGCAGCGCAGTGGCTGGCGACGGTGGATGAAGGTTTGCTGACGGAGGTGATACGTGATTACGGCGAAGAACGGTTTGCTAAGCAGATTGCAAGGGCGGTTGTTGCGGCGCGCGCAATCGAGCCCATCCACACCACGCGGCAGCTCGTCGAGCTGGTTGGCAAGACGGTACGTACCCGCGAAGCCGGGCAGAATCCGGCAACGCGCACCTTTCAGGCTATACGGATTTATCTCAACGGGGAACTCGAAGAGCTTGCGCGGGTGCTCCCGGAATGCGTGACGCATCTCAAGACCGGGGGGCGTCTGGCGGTGATCAGTTTTCATTCGCTGGAAGACCGCATCGTGAAGCATTTCATGCGCGACATGGCCGAGGGCGACAAGCTGCCGCGCGGCGTGCCGATCCGCGCCAGCGAGGTGCCGCAGGGCAGGCTGCAGCTGGTCGGCAAGGCCGTGCGCGCGGCTGGGGCGGAAGTGCAGGCCAACCCGCGCGCGCGCAGCGCGGTGATGCGCGTGGCGGAGCGCGGCGATGTGGCGTAGCGATGTGATGAACGGGGGCGCGTTGAACGCGCTGCTGCTGGCGGCGGTAGTGATCTGTGCGCTGAGCGTGGTCACTTCGCAGCACAAGGCGCGCAAGCTGTATATCGAGCTGCAGAAACAGAAGGAGTTCGCGCAGCAAATGGACGTGGAATGGGGGCAGTTGCAATTGGAGCAAAGCACCTGGGCTACGCCGGCGCGGGTGGAAAAGATTGCGGCGCGCCAGTTGCAGATGCAGTTGCCCAGAAACGGGCAAGTTCAATTTATACGGGTAGAGCCTAACGGCCATATAGATAAACAACCATGAATTATGCGGCCAGCGCACATCCAGACATCACGGCAGAATTGCCCGGATGGCGCGCCACCGCGTTATTTGTGGCGCTGCTGGCCGGGCTGGCCGGGCTGGCCGGGCGCGGCGCCTACCTGCAAGTCATGCACGATGATTTCCTGCAGGAGAAAGGCAACGCCCGCTACAGCCGTGTAATCGAAGTCAGCGCGCATCGCGGCATGATCACCGACCGCAACGGCGAGCCGCTTGCGGTCAGCACGCCGGTGGAATCGGTGTGGGCCAGTCCGGCGGACGTGGAAGCCGATAGCCAGCAGGTAAAACAACTGGCGCAGATACTCGGCATGAACGTCGAAGAGGTGAAAAATCGCCTGTCCGACATGTCGCGCGATTTCGTTTATCTCAAGCGCCACCTGCCTCCCGATCAGGCCGGAAAAGTGGTGAGCCTCAATCTCCCCGGCATTTCTTTGCAACACGAATATCGCCGCTACTACCCGGCAGGCGAAGAGGCCGCGCAGACGCTGGGTTTTACCGGGCAGGACGACAACGGGCAGGAAGGGCTGGAACTGGCCCTGCAGGAACGGCTGGCCGGCAAATCCGGCAGCCAGCGAGTCATCAAGGATCGGCGCGGGCATATCGTCGAGGATGCAGGCAGCCTGCATGCGCCCAAGCCGGGCAGCGATATCGCGCTGAGCCTCGACAGCAATGTGCAGCACCTCGCCTATCGCGAACTGGTCGATGCGGTGAAGCAGCATAAGGCCAAGGCCGGCGCGGTAGTTGTTCTCGATGCGAAGAGCGGCGAAGTGCTGGCGCTCGCCAACTATCCCGCCTACAACCCCAATAACCGCAGCAAAGTCGGCAGCCAGGCGATGCGCAACCGCGCCATTGCCGACCTGTTCGAGCCGGGCTCGACGATGAAGCCGTTCACTGTCGCAACCGCGCTCGAGCAGGGCAAGGTGCGTCCGGAAACCGTCATCAACACCGAGCACGGCGTGTACGCGGTGGGCAACAAAAAAATCCACGACTCGCACCCGGAATCGACGCTGACCGTCGCGCAGGTCATCCAGAAGTCCAGCAATATCGGCGCGGCCAAGATTGCGTTGTCGATGGAGCCCGAGACGTTGTGGCAAAGCCTGGCGGATAGTGGCTTTGGCGCGCGGACCGGCAGCAATTTCCCCGGTGAAGCGCCGGGAAAATTGCGCGACCCAAAAACCTGGAGGCCCATCGAGCAGGCCACCATGTCCTATGGGCACGGCATATCGGTGAACCTGCTGCAATTGGCGCGCGCCTATACGATTTTTGCCAACGATGGCGAGTTGAAACCGGTTTCGCTGCTGAAACTGGATGCGCCCGCAGTCGGAAAAAAAGTGTTTTCCGACAGCACGGCACATGCGCTGCGCGGCATGCTGGAATTGGCGGTGCAGCCCGGCGGCACGGCTCCATTGGCGCAGGTGGCCGGCTACCGCGTGGCGGGCAAGACCGGCACCGCACATAAACTGGAAGGCGGCCGATACGTCAATCGCTATGTCGCCTCTTTCGTCGGGCTTGCGCCGGCATCGAATCCGCGCCTGATCGTGGCGGTGATGATCGACGAGCCGGACAACGGGCAATACTACGGCGGGCTGGTCGCCGCGCCGGTATTCAGCAAGGTGGCGGGCGCGGCGCTGCATGCGCTCAATGTGCCGAACGATGCGCCGCTGGACAATGTCATCGCGCCGCCGGCGGACATCATCAAGGAGGAGGCGTGATGTTCTCCCTTGAACAGTTAAACGGCTTGAACGTAAAAATCACGCGCCTGGTGACCGACAGCCGCGCGGTGCGGCAGGGTGATACCTTCGTCGCTTATCCGGGCGAAAGAACGGACGGCCGGCAATTCATCGCGCAGGCGATCGCGCAAGGCGCGAATGCGGTGATCTACGAAGCGCAGCATTTCGCTTGGGATGCCGCCTTGCAAATACCCAACCTCGCGGTGAGCGACCTGCGCCACAAGGCGGGGTGGCTGGCGGATGAGGTATATGGCACACCTTCCGAAAAGCTGTGGCTGGTCGGAGTCACCGGCACCAACGGCAAGACTTCCACCAGCCACTGGATCGCGCAAGCGCTGAACGATGCCGGGAAGAAATGCGCGCTGATTGGTACCCTTGGTAATGGATTCCTGGGGGCCAACGGTTTTGCCGGTGCGCTGCGGGCCAGCGCCAACACCACGCCGGACGCGCTTCTTGTGCATGGCCTGCTCGCGGATTATCTGCGCGCCGATACGCAGGCCGTGGCGATGGAAGTGTCCTCGCACGCGCTGGTGCAGGGGCGGGTGAACGGCGTGCGTTTCGATGTGGCGTTGCTGACCAACCTGAGCCGCGACCATCTCGATTATCACGGCGACATGGAAAGTTACGCGGCGAGCAAACGCAAGCTGTTCGATTGGCAGCAACTTAAATTTGCCGTGGTCAATCTCGACGACGCGTTCGGCGCGGAACTGGCGGAACAATTGCAGGATGGTGCGTTCCCCTCTCCTCAATCCTCTCCCGCAAGCGGGAGAGGAGGCGAACGAGAAGTGGTTCAAGCAGGTATTTTGTCGCAAGACAAAAACTCGCAAAAGCAACATTCAATCCCCGAGGTGATCGGCTACGGTCTGGGGGATGCCGCGTTGCAACTGGCCGAGCGTCTCGGGCTGCGCATGGTGTATGGCCACCTCGCGGAGATGAGCGCGCAGGGCTTGCGGCTGGACGTGCATTCGAGCTGGGGCGGCGCGCAGATCAACAGCACGCTGGTCGGCCGCTTCAATGCGGCGAATTTGCTGGGCGCGCTGGCGGTGTTGCTGGTGAGCGGCATCGAACTGGGCGAGGCGGCGCAGTCGCTGAGCAGGGTGCAGGCGGTGGCCGGGCGGATGCAACGCTTGGGCGGTGCAGCACAGCCGACGGTCATCGTGGACTATGCGCATACGCCGGATGCGCTGGAGAAAGTGTTGCTGGCGTTGCGCGAGGTCGGCGCATCGACTGGCGGCAGGCTGATCTGCGTATTCGGCTGCGGCGGCGACCGCGATCGCGGCAAGCGCGCGATGATGGGATTGGTTGCCGAGAAGTTTTCCGACCATTGCATCGTCACCAGCGACAACCCGCGCAGCGAAGAACCGCAGCACATCATTGCCGAAATTCTCGGCGGCATGACTGCCCGCAACCACGAGGTTGTCATCGAGCGCGCTGCGGCCATCGAGCGCGCCATCGGCTTGGCGCGGCAATGCGACACCGTGCTGCTGGCGGGCAAGGGGCATGAGGATTATCAGGAAATCAACGGCGAGAAGCATCCGTTCAGCGATGTGGCGGTTGCCGAGGGCGCGCTGCGGGCATGGAGGGCGCCGGCATGATGCTGCTCTCGCAAGCCGCGCAAGCGCTGAATGGCCGGCTGGTCGGGCCCGACGTGCGCTTCGCCGCGGTCTCGACCGATAGCCGGAAGATCAAGGCCGGTGATTTGTTCATCGCGTTGCGCGGCGAACATTTTGACGGCTACGAGTTCGTCGCAACCGCTCTGCAATCTGGGGCAGCAGCAGTGCTGGTCAACGCGGACAGTTACAGGATCGAGGATCGAGGAGCGAGGAGTGAGCAAGAGGCCGAGAGCGAAGCTCCCCACTCAATCCTCAATCCACAATCCTCGATTCTGGTCGTAGAAGATACGCGTCTCGCGCTGGGACAACTCGCGGCGTACTGGCGCAAGCAATTCGACATTCCACTGGTGGCGATTACCGGCAGCAACGGCAAGACCACGGTGAAGGAAATGCTTGCCGGAATTTTGCGTTTGGCGGCAGGGAGCGATGATGCGGTGCTGGCCACCAGGGGCAATCTCAACAACGACATCGGCATGCCCCTGACCCTGCTGCAATTGAATGCGCAGCATCGCTATGCCGTGATCGAAATGGGCATGAACCACCCCGGCGAAATCGATTACCTGACGCATCTCGCCTGCCCCGACGTCGCGCTGGTCACCAATGCCAGCGGCGCGCATCTGGAAGGGTTGGGTTCGGTGGAAGCGGTGGCGCTTGCCAAGGGCGAGATATTTGCCGGGCTCCAGCCGCACGGCACCGCAGTGATCAATGCCGACGATGGCTATGCGCCGTTGTGGCGGATACTCGCCGGTACGTGCGCGTTGCTTGAATTCGGCCTGGGCAGTTCTATCACTAACGTGTCGGAGACGGAACGGGAAGCCGACGTGTCCGGACAATGGCAGCCGCATGAAGCCGGGCTGCGTCTGGACGCCCAGACCCCATCGGGAAATTTCAGCGCGGATTTGCAAGTACCCGGCGCGCACAACGCGCGCAACGCATTGGCGGCAACCGCCGCGGCGATCGCGCTGAAGGTGCCGCTGGAAATCATCGCCGCAGGTCTGGAGAAATTCGGCGGCGTGGCCGGACGCTTGCAGCGCAAGGCCGCGCGGCATGGCGCGGTCCTGATCAACGATACCTATAACGCCAACCCTGCCTCGATGCGCGCCGCAATCGGCGTTCTGGCACAGGCTGGAGGCAGGCGTGTGATGGTGATGGGGGATATGGGTGAGCTGGGCGATGACGCCGCGATGCTCCATGCCGAGATCGGCACCGAGGCGCGCAGCGCCGGGATCGAGAAACTTCTTGCGCTGGGCGCGTTGAGCGTCAACGCGGTGCGCGCCTTCGGTTGCGGCGCGGAACATTTCGAGCGCATCGAGGATTTGCAGAAAGCGTTGGAAGATGAGCTGGACGTGGATACCACCGTGCTGGTGAAGGGCTCGCGCTTCATGAAAATGGAACGCGTGGTGCAGTACCTGGAGAGTGGTGAGTGGAAAGTGGGGGGTGGGAAACCCGCCCCGCACTCACCACTTTCCACCCCCCACTTACCAAAGGAAAAAAAATGTTGCTAGCGTTCGCTCAGTGGCTCGCCCAGGACATCAGGTTCTTCAGCGTGTTCAATTACATCACGCTGCGCGCGGTGCTGGCGGCGATGACCGCGCTGTTCATTTCATTTATGGTCGGGCCGGCGATGATCCGCAAGCTGACCGCCTACAAGATCGGGCAATCGGTGCGCAGCGACGGGCCGCAGACGCATCTGGTCAAGGCCGGCACGCCGACGATGGGCGGCGCGCTGATCCTCACCTCGATCGCGATCACCACGCTGCTGTGGGGCGACCTGTCCAACCATTACGTGTGGGTGGTGCTGCTCACCACGCTGGGCTTCGGCGTGATCGGCTGGGTGGACGACTACCGCAAGGTGGTACACCGCAACCCCAAGGGGCTGTCAGCCAGGGCAAAAATGTTCTGGCAGTCCATCATCGCGCTGATGGTCGGCGTCTACCTGTGGAATACCGCGACGCTGCCCGCGCAGACCGAACTCATCGTGCCGTTCCTGAAGTTCCTGATATTCCCGCTTCCGGCCTTCCTGTTCGTCGTGCTGGCCTATCTGGTCATCGTCGGCAGCAGCAATGCGGTGAACCTGACCGACGGGCTGGACGGGCTGGCGATCCTGCCCACCGTGATGGTGAGCGGCGCGCTGGCAATCTTCGCCTATGTCGCGGGCAATGCGGTGTTCTCGAAGTATCTCGGCATCCCCTACATCCCCGGCGCGGGCGAACTGGCGGTGTTTTGCGGCGCGCTCGCCGGCGCGGGGCTGGCCTTCCTGTGGTTCAACGCCTATCCCGCCGAAGTGTTCATGGGCGACGTCGGCGCGCTGTCGCTCGGCGCGGCGCTCGGCGTGGTGGCGGTGATCGTGCGCCAGGAGCTGGTGCTATTCATCATGGGCGGCGTGTTCGTGGTCGAGGCGGTCTCGGTGATGATCCAGGTGGCCTCGTTCAAACTCACCGGTAAACGCGTGTTCCGGATGGCGCCGCTGCACCATCACTATGAGCTGAAGGGCTGGAAGGAAACGCAGGTCGTGGTCAGGTTCTGGATTATCACCATGCTGCTGGTCTTGATTGGCCTGGCGACGTTGAAGTTGAGATAGGAGGGAGCTCGTAGCGGGTAGCCAGTGGCTAGTAGCTAATAAGGAGCGCGCTTTGTGCGCGGCAATTAAAAGCTACAAGCTACAGGCTACAGGCTACAAGCTTATTGGAGGTAGATTGAAACAATGGGCTGACAAAAATGTACTGGTGCTCGGTCTCGGTGAGACCGGGTTGTCGCTTGTGCGCTGGTTGAGCGCACAGGGCGCGCTCCTGCGCGTCGTGGACAGCCGCAGCGAGCCGCCCGGTTTGGCCGAAGCCGGCCGGCATGTCGCAGCCGGGCAGATTTTTTGCGGCGCATTCGGCGATGCGCTGCTCGAGGGCATCGACCTGATTGCGATCAGCCCCGGCGTGCCGTTGTCCGATCCATTTGTGCAACGCGCTGCCGCGCGCGGCATTCCCATCGTCGGCGACATCGAGTTGTTCGCGCAACAGCTCAGGATTCAGGATTCAAGATTCAGGACTAAAGTCATCGCGATTACCGGCGCGAACGGCAAGACCACCGTGACCAGCATGGTGGAGCATCTGTGCAAGGCAGCTGGCAAGGATGCGGTCGCGGCGGGCAACATCTCACCGGCGGTGCTGGATGTGGTGCTGGCGCGCGGCGCAAACCAGCCGGAAATATGGGTGCTGGAATTGTCCAGCTTCCAGCTTGAAACGACCGCGACGCTGAATGCCGATGCGGCGACGGTGCTCAACATCAGCGAAGATCACCTCGACCGCTATGCCGGCATCGATGAATACGCGGCGGCCAAGGCGCGCATTTTTACCGGCAGCGGGGTGCTGATTCTAAATCGTGACGATGCGCGCAGCATGGCCATGGCGTTGTCCGGTCGCGAGGCCGTAACCTTCGGACTCGATGTGTCGTCTCACGAACGGGATTTCGGCGTGGAGCGGGAGCGCGGCGATATCTGGCTAATGCAGGGCGATCAGCGGCTGCTCAAAGTCAGCGATTTACAGATCGCCGGAATGCACAACGTCGCCAACGCATTGGCCGCGCTGGCGCTGTGCCGTGCGATCGATTTGCCGATGCCGGCGTTGCTCGAAGCGTTGCGCAGCTTCAGGGGGTTGCCGCATCGCGTGGAGCGCGTGGCCGAGATCGACGGCGTGGTCTATTACGATGATTCCAAGGGAACCAATGTCGGCGCGACAGTCGCCGCGCTGGAGGGCTTGGGACGCAAGGTGGTGCTGCTGGCCGGCGGCGAAGGCAAAGGGCAGGATTTCGCGCCGCTCAAGCCGGCAGTGATGCGGCATGCGCGCGCGGTGGTGCTGATCGGGCGGGATGCGCCGCTGATCGCGTCGGCGCTGGAAGGTTGCGGCGTGCCGCTGCTGCATGTCAAGAACATGAACGACGCGGTGCGGCAGGCCGCGCAACTCGCGCAAGCGGGCGATGCGGTGCTGCTGTCGCCCGCTTGCGCGAGCTTCGACATGTTCCGCAATTATGCGCATCGTGCCGAGATCTTCGTGGAAGCGGTGCATGAGCTGATCAAGGAGGCCGCATGGTCTCGCTGACGTCCGCTATGCAGGCCGATGCACGGGAGCCGCGCCGTCCTTACGCCGTCAAGACGCGTACCCGTCCGCCGCAGGCGCAGTTCGACGAATTGCTGATCTGGGTACTGATTGCGCTGCTCGCGCTCGGGCTGGTGATGGTGTATTCCGCCTCGATCGCGACGGCGGAAGCCGGGAAATTCACCGGCTACCAGCCGGCCTATTATCTGCTGCGGCATGGTGTGTTCATCGCAGTGGGATTGTTCGCCGGGCTGCTCGCCTTCCAGGTGCCGGTGCAGTTATGGCAGAACTATGCGCCCTACCTGTTCCTGACCGGGGCAGTGTTGCTGATCTTGGTGCTGATCCCGGGCATCGGGCGCGAAGTCAACGGCAGCCGCCGCTGGCTGTCGCTGTTCGTCGTCAACTTGCAGCCTTCGGAACTGATGAAACTGTTCGCCGTGCTGTATGCCGCGAGCTATACGGTGCGCAAGGCGAAGGTGAAGGGCACCTTCGTCAAGGCGTTCTTGCCGATGTTCGCGGTGATGGCGCTGGTCGGCAGCCTGCTGCTGCTGGAACCGGACATGGGCGCGTTCGTGGTGATCTGCGTGATTGCGCTGTGCACGCTGTGGCTGGGCGGTTTCAATCTCAAGGTGTTTGCCGGGCTGGTCGTGACCTTGCCGCTGGCGTTTGCCGCGCTGATTCTTTCCTCTCCGTACCGCATGCAGCGCGTCATCGGCTTCATGGACCCGTGGTCCGACCCGTACGGCAAGGGCTACCAGTTGAGCCATGCGCTGATCGCCTTCGGGCGCGGCGAATGGTTCGGCGTGGGTCTGGGCGGCAGCGTGGAAAAACTGTTCTACCTGCCGGAGGCGCATACCGATTTCCTGATGGCGGTGATCGCCGAAGAGCTGGGGCTGGCCGGCATCACGGCGGTCATCGCGCTGTTCGCGCTGTTCGTGGTGCGCGCCTTCCAGATCGGCCGCCATGCCGCATTTCTCGATCGCAACTTTTCCGCGCTGACCGCGCAGGGCATCGGCGTGTGGCTCGGCGTGCAGGCGATGATCAACATCGGCGTAAACATGGGCGTGCTGCCGACCAAGGGGCTGACCCTGCCGTTCCTCAGCTTTGGCGGCAGCGGCCTGGTGGTGAACTGCATCGCCGCTGCGGTGCTGCTGCGAGTCGATTATGAAAACAGACGAGTTGCGCGGGGGCTTCCGGTATGAGCACACACTTTCACAACACGTCTGTTTCGGTGAAGGCTAACTTGCACAAGCAAGTTAAGCCCCGCAGGGGCGGCCGGAACCAAAACAGACGGGTTGCACGGGGATTGCCGGTATGAAAAGCATATTAGCCACGGATGAACACGGATACACACAGATAAACACCGAACATGATGGTGGGGTTATCCGTGTTTCATCCGTGTTCATCCGTGGCTCAATTCTGTTTGAGGTTATGCGATGAGCCGCTCCATACTCATCATGGCAGGCGGCACCGGCGGGCACATCATGCCGGGGCTGGCGGTCGCCGACATCCTGCGTTCGCGAGGCTGGCAGGTAACGTGGCTGGGGGCGCCGGGCAGCATGGAGGCCGAACTGGTGCCGAAGCATGGTTACGGCATGGCTTGGGTGCGCTTCTCCGGCTTGCGCGGCAAAGGGATTCTGCGCAAATTGGCCCTGCCGTTCAATCTGCTGACCGCCCTGGGGCAGAGTGCAGCGGCGATCTTCCGCCACCGTCCCGATGTGGTGCTGGGTATGGGCGGTTACATCACTTTTCCGGGCGGCCTGATGGCGGCTTTGCTGCGCCGTCCGCTGGTGATCCACGAACAGAACTCCATCGCCGGGTTGAGCAACAAGGTTCTGGCGCGCATCGCGCAGGAGACACTGAGCGGTTTTCCCGATGTGCTGCCGAAGGCAGTCTGGTGCGGCAACCCGGTGCGCGGCAGCATCGCCGGATTGGCCGATCCGCAGATACGTTATGCGGCGCGCAGCGGCAGGCTGAACCTGCTGGTCGTGGGCGGCAGCCTCGGTGCGAAGGCGCTCAACGAAACCCTGCCGCAAGCGCTCGCGTTGCTGCCGGCCGAGGTACGTCCGGAGGTGGTTCATCAAACCGGCAAACAGCATTTTGCGGCCGTGCAACAGCTGTACCGGCAGGCCGGCGTGCAGGCCGACATTCAGCCATTTCTCGAAGACATGGCCGGCAGCTACGCGAATGCCGACCTGGTGATCTGCCGCGCCGGCGCATTGACCATCGCGGAGCTCGCGGCGGCGGGCGTGGCAAGCATCCTGATCCCGTTCCCGTTTGCGGTGGACGACCACCAGACACACAACGCGCGCTTTCTCTCCGAGCGCGGCGCGGCGGTCTTGCTGCCGCAGAGCGAGTTGAGTGCGGAGAAGCTGGCGCAGTTGCTGCGCAGATTGGATCGCGAAAAATTAGCGGCGATGGCGCAGCAGGCGCGCGGTGTGGCCAAGGCCGATGCGGCACAACAAGTCGCGCAGGTTTGCGCAGAACTGGCTGAAGCATGAACTTCAGGGACAATGCTATTTACCACGAAGAACACGAAGATCACGAAGGGTTTTCGGTGTTCTTCTTCGTGTGCTTCGTGCTCTTCGTGGTACAGATTGGGTTTTCGAGATGAAACATAAAGTCAAACACCTCCATTTCGTCGGCATCGGCGGCTCCGGCATGAACGGCATCGCCGAAGTGCTGCTGAACCTCGGCTTTCAGGTCAGCGGTTCCGACCTCGGCGAGAATGTCGCCACGCAGCGCCTCAGGCAGCTCGGCGCGACGGTGAATCTCGGCCATGCCGAACAGCATCTCACCGACGCCGATGCGGTGGTGGTTTCCACCGCCGTCAAGGCAGACAATCCCGAAGTGGTCGCGGCGCGCGCGCGCCGCATCCCGGTGGTGCCGCGCGCGATGATGCTCGCGGAGCTGATGCGCCTGCGCCAGGGCATCGCGGTGGCGGGCACGCACGGCAAGACCACCACCACCTCGCTGGCCGCCAGCGTGCTGGCCAAGGGCGGTTTCGATCCCACCTTCGTGATCGGCGGCAAGCTCAACAGCAGCGGCGCCAATGCCAGGCTCGGCACCGGCGAATTCATCGTCGCCGAGGCCGACGAATCGGATGCGTCGTTCCTGTATTTGCAGCCGATCATCGCGGTGATCACCAACATTGACGCCGATCACATGGAGACCTACGGCCATGATTTCGGCAGGCTCAAGCAGGCATTCGTCGACTTCGTCGAGCACCTGCCGTTCTACGGC
>JAUYGW010000232.1 GCA_030690245.1 Gallionella sp.
CCTGGAAGGCAGCGGCTCAATCACCGCCTTCTACACCGTATTGACCGAAGGCGATGACCAGCAGGATCCGATTGCCGACAGCGCGCGCGCCATCCTCGACGGCCACATCGTATTGTCGCGGCGCCTGGTGGAACAGGGCCATTATCCGGCGATCGACATCGAGGCTTCGATCAGCCGTGTGATGTCGCGATTGGCATCGCCGGAGCATCTGTCCTTGGTGCAACGCTTCAAGCATATGTATGCCCATTATCAGCGCAACCGCGACTTGATCAGCGTCGGCGCCTATATCAGGGGCAGCGACCCATTGCTGGACGAGGCAATCGCGCTCTATCCAAGAATGGAATTATTCCTGAAACAGGATATGTTCCAGCGCGAACCTTATGCGGCAAGCATTGCGCAATTGACGGCTTTATTCGAACCGGCGCATTAACGAGCTTATTATGACCAAACCCTTCTCTTTGCAGACTCTGATGAAACTGGCGCAACACCAGAACGATTCGGCAACGAGCAGGCTCGGCAAATTGAACAGACAGCAACAGGGCGCGCAGCAAAGTCTCGACACCCTGCTGGAATACCGCAAGGACTATCAAGCCCGTTTGCAGGAAGCGGCGCGGAACGGAATGAACCCGTCCGACTTGCGCAATTTCCAACAATTCATCAATAAACTCGATGATGCCATCAGCCAGCAACTCAAGCTGGTCGAGCAAAGCAAAGCATCAACCCAAGCCGGACGCAATGAATTTGACACAGCGCGGCGCAAACTGAAATCGTTCGACATACTGCAACAGCGGCATATCGAAGAGCAAAAAAAGATTGCCGAAAAATCCGAACAAAAAACGCTGGATGAGCATACCAGCAGAGTTGCCGCCTACAAGATGAACGATCTCGAAGAGCAGAACAAGTAATCGGAGAGTAGAAAATGAAAAACCCTACTTCCCACTTACCACTTCCTGCTCACCAGACATAGGAGAACTACCATGACCAGCCTGCCGATCAGCAGCAACAAGCCTCAACCATCCGGTAACGGCGCAAACATATTACCGGCAAACATCGCGTCGGATACCTTGACGATGGATGCCCGGCCTGCCGAGCTTTTCGCAATTTTACTGGCGCGACAAATCGGCGGGGCCGGCTTGCCCGCACTGACTGCCGCGCAAACTGCCATCGCCATTGATGGCAATGCAGCGGATGGCGGCCTAGACCCGGCTCTGAAGAATGCGCAAGACCAGACGGCGGCTGTCGCCAACACCCCAAGCGATCAGGCAAACACGTTGGCCGCGATATTGATGCAGCTTCCCGCTCCGGAAGACAGGATGCAGAAAACCGATGTCAAGCAGGCGGCGCAGCCTTTCGCTCCCGGCTCTTCCCAGGAGGCGAAATACAAAAAATCCATTGCGAGTGCAGAAGACAGTCAGATAATTCCGCTCCCAGCCATTAACCCCCTGCCATCGGAAGCGGTTAAATACGCGGAATTGCCATCTGGCTTGCCTCAGCCAGCTCAAAACACGACTCAAGCCGTTGTGTTGCAAACGATGCCTGCCGCAATGCCGGGCATGCTGTCCAATAACGCGCCAGCCGGCACCTCGCCAACCATGAGCACCCCGCTGGGCAATCATGGCTGGGCGGATGAGTTTTCACAAAAAATCAGCTGGATAAGCACGCAGCAAAATCAGGTTGCCGAACTGCACTTGAATTCGCCAAATTTAGGACCGTTGGATGTAGTGCTGAAAATCTCCGACAACCAGGCCACCGCCCTGTTCACATCGCCGCATGCCGCAGTACGCGAGGCGGTGGAAAACGCGCTGCCTAAACTTCGCGAAATATTGGCCGATAACGGCATTATGTTGGGGAATACTACAGTCAGCGACCAGTCCCCGCGCGACCGCAATTCGGATGGGTTTATGAACCAGGGTTCCGGCACGGCGGCGCAGCTTGAAGTTTCCGACACGACACCCGAACCAGCCGGATTACTGCCGCCAGTTGTACCGGCACGCCGCCATAATGGAATGGTGGACACATTCGCCTGAGCGGTGACAACGGCTTAAGTTAATGGAAAATTTCGGCGCCAATCGGGTTATCATTAGCGTTGGATTTTTCGACCGTCAAGAAGGAATCAAATATGGCAAGAGCCGCAAAACCCGCAATACAGGCCACCGAACCGGAAGAGGTGGTTGCGTCGCCCAAGAAAAGCAAGAAAAAGCTCATTCTGTTCATCACAGCCGTGGTGCTGCTGATGGGCGGCGGAGCAGCGGCATTCCTGTTGCTGAACCCGGCGCCGGCGCCAAAACATGGCGGCGCTGCAAGCGCAGAGGCAGCACGCCCGGAAATACCGCCCAAATTCGTTGATCTGGGGCAATTTACCGCCAACCTGACACGTGAAGAGGAGGATCGTTATTTGCAAGTTGCGATTTCACTCAAGATAACAAAGCCGGAGTTGGAAGAAAAGATCAAGGAAAGCAAACCGGAAATCCTGCACCGCGTGAACATGCTGCTACAAAGCAAACGCCCTTCCGAACTTTCCACTTTTGATGGCAAGGAAAATCTTGCCCAACAAATCAAGGCGCAAGTGGAATATGTGCTGGGCTTACGCAAGATCGCTCCTGTCATCAGCGCTGAACAGGTTGCTGTGCCAATTGCGGCCAGTGCCAGCAAAGGCGGCATATCCGACGTGCTGTTTACTTCATTCATTATTCAATAGCAAAAAATGAGCGAATTCCTCTCACAAGACGAGGTTGATTCCCTGCTCAAGGGAGTGACCGGCGAAACTGATGATGATCTTGATCATCAGGAAGTCGCTCCCGGAGAGGTTCGCTCATACAATCTGGCATCACAGGAACGCATCGTGCGTGGGCGTATGCCCACCATGGAAATCATCAACGAGCGTTTTGCACGGTTGTTTCGCATCGGACTGTTCAATTTTATTCGCCGCACCCCGGAGATTTCAGTCGGACCGGTACGGGTATTGAAATTTGGCGAGTTCATCCGCAACCTGCATGTGCCGACCAACCTGAACCTGATCCAGGCAAAGCCGTTGCGCGGCAATGGCTTGTTCGTTTTCGACCCCAATCTGGTCTTTCTGGTGGTGGACAACATGTTCGGCGGTGATGGGCGTTTCCATACCCGCGTCGAAGGGCGCGAGTTCACCCAAACCGAGCAGCGCATCATTCAAAAGCTGCTTGGGGTGGCATTTGAAGCATACGGAAAATCCTGGGAAGCCGTCCACCCGCTGGAATTTGAGTTTGTACGTTCGGAAATGAACCCCCAGTTCGCCAACATTGCGACCCCCAATGAAGTAGTTATCGTTACCACCTTCGACATCGAGCTGGGCGGCAATGGTGGCGCATTCCACGTATGCATGCCCTATTCCATGCTCGAACCGCTCAAGGATTTGCTCTATAGCACCATGCAAGGCGAACATCTGGCAGTCGACAAACGCTGGCTGCAGCTGCTTTCCAAGCAGGTGCAATCTGCCAACATCGAACTGGTTGCCACGCTCGGTCAAGCCGACATGACGTTTGAGCAAGTGTTAAAAATACGCAGCGGCGATATCATCCCGCTGGAAGTCGGTGAAAGCATCATCGCTTCGGTAGATGGCGTGCCGGTGATGGAATGCAAATATGGCGCTTTCAACAATCAATACGCATTGAAGGTTGAAAAAATGCTCTCGACTAACGAAGGAGAAGGACATGCCTGACGAAACTGCAATCAACGAAGAAGCCATCACCGCCGACGATTGGGGCGCGGCAATGGCCGAACAGACTACGATTGCCGACGATTGGGGCGCGGCAATGGCTGAGCAATCAACCGCCGCAAGCCCGTCGGCGGCATCCGCAAAACCGCATGTACTGGAACAATTCGGAGCGGGCGGCACTGCGGCCGCCACAAACGACCTCGATATGATCCTGGATATCCCGGTGCAACTGACCGTTGAACTGGGACGCACCAAAATGCCGATCAAGAATTTGCTGCAACTGGCACAGGGCTCTGTCGTCGAGCTATCCGGCATGGCCGGTGAACCATTGGATGTAATGATTAACGGTTTCCTGATCGCACAAGGCGAAGTCGTGGTGGTGAACGACAAACTCGGCATACGCCTGACGGACATTATCACTCCGTCCGAACGGTTGCGGCGTCTCAACCGATGACAAAAAACAGAAGGCAGAAAACAGGTTTTTCTATTCACCCCTTGCTGCAATGGCGGAGGAAGGTTTGCCTTTCGTCCATTTCCTGCCTTCTGCTTCCCTTCACTGGCCCGCTGTCTTCCGCATACGCCGCAGAGGTAACACGCCCCGCTTATATCCCGCCACCTCCCGCAGTCAGCTCGGGCAGTATCGTGCAAATCATTTTCAGCCTGCTCCTGGTGTTAGCCGCCATCGTGCTGGTGGCATGGCTGCTCAAACGCATGAATGTGGCGCAACAGGGCTCGGGGCATCTGCTCAAAATCTTGGGCGGTGTATCGATAGGACAACGCGAACGCATCGTATTGGTCGAAGTAAAAGATACCTGGCTGGTGGTCGGGGTGGGCCCTGGACAGATCCGCACCTTGCACACGCTCCAGAAGACAGAAAACCTCGTCGCTGATCTTCCCCCCCCCGAAACCCAGCCACCTGAAAACAAATTTGCCAGCCTTCTGTCCTCGATCCTCAGCCATCGAAAACACGGCGCGGAGAACAAATAACAATGTTTCAGCAATTGAAGAGCGGTCAACAAAAGGCTGCGGGGGAAATAGCGCTGTGACACGGCCACACAAAAACCTATTTTCTACCCTTGGCATGACGATTGCCCAGTGTTTGGCCATGTTTGCTGTCTTCAGCCTTCTGACCAGCCCAACTGCCTATGCTGAAGTTGGATTGCCCGCACTAACCAGCACACCCGCGCCGGGCGGCGGCCAAATTTACAGCTTGAGTTTGCAAACGCTGCTGCTGCTTACCTCACTGAGCTTTTTACCGGCAATTCTGCTGATGATGACCGGATTCACGCGCATCATCATCGTATTGAGCCTGCTACGCTCCGCGCTCGGCACCCCTTCTTCGCCGCCCAATCAGGTTCTGATCGGCCTGGCATTATTTCTCACGTTCTTCGTGATGTCGCCGGTGTTCGACAAAATCTATACCGATGCCTACTTGCCCTTCAGCGAAAACAAGCTTGATTTACAGCAAGCCGTAGAGAAAGGCAGCGTACCGCTAAAAACTTTTATGCTGCGCCAGACTCGCGAGGCGGATCTCGCACTGTTCGTCCGAATTTCCAATAGTGAGCTGTTGCAAAATGCCGACCAGGTGCCGCTACGCATTCTGGTGCCGGCTTATGTGACCAGCGAATTGAAAACTGCCTTCCAAATTGGCTTCGTAATATTCATTCCATTCCTTGTTATCGACATGGTAGTGGCCAGCGTGCTGATGTCCATGGGTATGATGATGGTATCGCCGGCCATCATTTCGTTACCCTTTAAAATCATGCTGTTTGTGTTGGCCGACGGCTGGAATTTGATAATCGGCTCTCTGACACAAAGTTTTTATACTTGAGACCGCCGCTAGACGTTCGTTTTTAGTTAAACCCAAAACTCCGTGAAGCGGCTACACCGGCTATCGACTGTTAACTAACGACTTCTTTATGACTCCCGAAACCGTCCTCACCATCGGACAACAAGCCATCGAAATGACGCTGATGCTCTCTGCCCCGCTGCTGCTCAGTGCGCTGGTCATTGGCTTGGTGGTGAGCATTTTCCAGGCTGCCACCCAGATCAATGAGATGACCCTGTCTTTCATTCCAAAGCTGCTGGGAATCTTTCTGGCGCTGATTTTGACCGGCCCATGGATGGTAAACACAATGGTCGATTACATCCAAAGGTTGTTCGGCAACATCCCCTGGATGATCGGTTAAGCGCCATGATCAGCTTCACCAGCGCACAGCTTGATGCCTGGCTCGCCGCACTGATTTTTCCGCTGACGCGTATCCTGGCGATGATTGCCAGCTCTCCGGTGCTCGGCAACAAGCAAGTGCCTGCGCGCGTCAAAATCGGCTTGTCAGTACTGCTTGCCATCATCATTGCGCCGACCATCGGCGAGATGCCGCCAGCGGCTATCGGCTCTCCACAGGGAATGTTGATAATGATTCAGCAGATCATCATCGGCGTGGCGATGGGATTCACGATGCGCCTGATTTTTACCGCTGTAGAAATAGCGGGTGAATTGGCCGGATTGCAGATGGGGTTGGGGTTCGCCAGCTTTTATGATCCAATCAATGCCGCTCACTCTGCAGTCGTTGCACAATGGCTGGGAATGATTGCAGCGCTGGCCTTTTTGGCCATGGATGGCCATCTATACATGCTATCCGCTCTAGCCGAAAGCTTTCACACGCTACCCATCGGCAGCATGATACCGGCCAAGGGGTTTTATGGAGTGGCCAGCTGGGGAGGAAGCATCTTTGTCTTCGGCTTGCAAATTTCGTTGCCGTTACTGGCCGCATTGCTGACCACCAATATCGCGCTAGGGATACTCACCCGCGCCGCGCCGCAGCTTAACCTGTTCGCCATCGGATTCCCCATCACGCTGGCAATCGGGTTTCTCGTATTGGCGCTTTCCATGCCCCATTTCATTACGCTGCTGGACAGGCTCATTCAAGAAGGATTAGGCACGATGCTTAATGTGGTAAAACTGCCGCACTAACGATTCCCATCCAACCGTATTGGTAGTGGTGTAATTTATCAGCGCGGTGAGGTATGCGTTTCCACGCTGTGCGCGGGAACGATGAAATAAATTAAATGTAGCTAAACAATGAAAGCTCTGTGACTTTAACAAAAGACTTCTGCGCCGCCTGCAAGCTCATGTTCTGCATAGTCAGGTCACTTATTGCCTTGTTGTAATCGGTATCCTGCAACTTCGACAAGGTCTGCTTTAACTGCAAGCCTATATCTTCACCCGTAACCTGCAACGAATCAATTTCCTGAAGGCGCAAGCCCAGTGTGGCACGGGTGGCCAGCACATTATTCAACGCGTTGTCCAGGTTATTGATCCCGCGACTCAGGCTGTTGGTCAGATTGGCTCCAACCACCGGTGCGTTCAGTGCGGCAATCAAATCGGAGATAGTTTTGAAGATACTTTCATTAGTGCTGGGCGCGACGGTAAAGGTATCGCCATTAGCGGGAACCCCTTTAATGTCCAGCTGCATCCCATCAAAGCTGATGGCCTGCCCACTAACATAGGGAATACCTGCCATAGCAGGCGCCAGTGCAGTAGGCGCTCCAGTTACCGTATAGCTTGTCACGCCAGCTACAACACTGAAAGCAATGGAATATGAATTACCTGCCACCAGCGCGGCGGGGTTCGTAACTGATCCTTGGCTGATTACTCCGGTACCGGTATTGGTGGCGGTGGTCTGAGTGGCAAACGTACCATTACCGTTTTTCACGCGCATGAACACATCTGCACCAGAATCACTGGAAGCCATTTGCCTTGATGCGCTTACTTGCACGTTGCGCTGCCCGTCATCACCAGAATAGACTACTCCAGCAGCCGTATTCGCAAAAGGCTGTGACCTGGACTGAAACCCCGAGAACAGATAATTGCCGAGCCCGTCTGTGCTGTTTGCCAAGCCTATCAACTCCTGCAATCTGCCGCTTAAATCGGTCGCAATGGCACTACGATCACTGCCCTTTAATAAAATATTGCCTGCACCTGCTGCCGCATCATGCACGTCCTGCAATAAAGAAGTTACGCTTTGCAATGTACCTTCAGCCATGCTTAAGGTGTTGCGTGCCGAGTCTCTGTTAGATGCATATTGCGTATTTGTCGCATCTGCCTGGCTAATTTCCAATGCACGAGTTGCCGCCACCGGATCATCCGATGCGGTCAAAAGCCGACGCCCGCTTGCGATCTGCTGCTGGGTTTGTAATAAACGAGCCTGCTGCTGATTCAGCGAGGCCACATTGCTGTCAAAAATTGTATTGGAACTGATACGCATCACACACCTGCTTTCCTATGGATTAATCGCCAAGATGGCGTCAAACATGGTTTGAGCAATTTGCATCGCCTTGGCCGCCGCTTGATACGCATTTTGATAACGTATCAGGTTGGCCGCTTCCTCGTCCAGGTTCACACCCGAAACCGCCTGCTGCGCCGCAACCGTTTGGGCCACCATGCTGTCCTGTGCCAGACTCGTCACAGCCATTTCATTGGTCTTGGCGCCAATCTCCCCAACCAGCTGGCCATATATCCCCTGCAAACTGGTCGTACCATTTGCCATCAGGTTTTGTGTCTGCAACCCAGCCAAAAGCAAGGCATTACGGCTGTCGCCAGTCGCATTGGTATTTGGCCCGACAGTAAATTCATCGCCCGCAACCGGCGTTCCGGTGACTTGCACCGTCCAGCCATTGTAGGTGATGTCCGCGCCAGCGGTGTAGGCTACGCCAGCAACTGGCGAGCCAGGTACGCCCACGCCCGTTACCGTAAATGTGGTGGGAGGAGTATCGAAAACGATGCTTACTGCCTGCTGCAAATTCGTATCGAGCGGTGGGGGCGCATTAACCGTCCCACTGCTGATTGTTCCAGTGCCGGTATTGGCCAATGCGGCAGTCCCGCGTATTGGGGCAGCCGCAGCAATTTTGGCAGGATCATTGGTAACCAACGCAATATTACGCGCACCGTTTGCGGTAGGGCGTATCAGGAAGCTGTCCCCTGCCGCCATCGCACCGGACGTCAAATTGACAGAAAATCCATCTACAACCTGCGGCAGCGTTGTGCCAAGGCTAGTCGTGGCATTATCCGATAGACGCACCGTTGAATAATTTGTGCCATCAAACCTCAACTGGTAGTCGCTAGTGGTCAGCGCCGCTACATCAGCAATAGTGGCGGACACGGCTGCATTGCCGGCATTGTTCGCATTCTTATCGATGCGCGGAGCAGCGGCAGTAAACAGATTGCCGCCCAGCACGCCGTTCAAATCCTGCCCCAACTGATTTTGCTGATTGACGCTGACGGCCATCCCCAACGCCACTCGCCCAAGCGCATTACGCGCCGGCTCCAGGGTTTGGTCACGAAAGTTGAGATAGGCGCCCAGATTGCCACCTTGCAAGCTGCTTTGCTGCATAGCAATAGCTCGACTATTGTTCAAATAGGCAATATCTACTTTGCTTGGGTCGCTTGCTGATTGAACAACCTGCAGTCGCATCGCTTGTTCATCTATCACCAATGGCTGGCCGTTACCGATAAATACGGTTGCCGTTCCATCTGTTTGCCGTAGCACGGTCGTTTTAATTTCCTGGTTTAACTGGCTAATCAATTGATCACGCTGATCAATCAGATCATTTGGCTGCTGCCCCTGCCCGCTAGCTGTAGCCCGCTTAATGTTGCCGTTCAAGACAGCGATTTGCTGGGCATAACTATTGACGCTATTGATGCTGCTGGTGATCTGTCCG
>JAUYGW010000237.1 GCA_030690245.1 Gallionella sp.
TGCCTTTATAGCGGACTTCAAAATGCAAATGGTTGCCGGTGGAACGCCCGGTGCTGCCGACTTCGGCGATCTTCTCGCCGCGCCGCACTACCTGGCCGATTTTTACCAGCAATCGCGAAGCATGCGCGTAGCGCGTCACAACGTCGTTGCCGTGATCGATTTCGACCATATTACCATATTGCGGATGCAGGTCAGAATAGGCCACCACGCCGCCTGCCGAGGCGCGGATTGCCGATCCCGCCTGAACCATAAAATCGACGCCTTCATGCATCGCGCTGGTACCGGTAAAAGGATCAGTGCGCCAGCCGAAATTCGACGAAGAGAACCCCTCGGTGACCGGCGGTATCGACGGCAGCAACTTGCGGCTCAATTGATTCTGCAACAGCATGGTTTCCAGGGCTTGCAGCTTGTCGCTGCGATCGTTGACCGCCAGGGTCAATCTATTCAATTGCTGCTCCAGGCTGTTCACCGACATTTCCTGTGCAGACAAAGTCACCAGCGGCCCGCCTTGTGCCGGCATCTGGTCAAACTTGAATTCTTCCGGCTTCATGCCTGTCAGCTTGGCCAGGCGCGCGCCCAGCGCGTCCAGGCGCTGCATCTGCGCCTGCATCTGACCAACCCTGGCTGCCATCGCATCCAGGCTGTTATGTACATAGGACTGTTGTTTTTGCCGCTCGTCGCTCTGGATTTTGGACAACAGGGTGCGCACCCCGTCGCTCAGCCCTTCCGGCGCGAAACGCACCAGCGTGTACTGCAGCGCGAACGCTGCTGTCCACACCAGCCCGGACAGCAGCAACAGCATGAACAGCAACTGCCAGCCGCCCAGCGTAATGCTGCGAGTTTTTGCCAGGCGATTGGAAACTAGAATAATATTCATGCCTCCCCTTTCTCAAGTAATCGTAAAAACCTGTGGCGCAACGATTCAAATCACTGTTAAGCGGCAACCAGGAATTACGTCCGCTCCTGACCAAGGCACAAGCCTTATCGGCCTTGCATCGCCATTTTATCGTTGTCGCGCCCCCCCATCTTGCTCAGTCCAGCCAGATATTGGGCCTGCAATCCGGCACGCTCAGCGTCGCCGTTGCCAACGCCGCCATCGCCGCGAAATTGCGCCAGCTTGTGCCGGAACTTGTCGTTATGTTGCAAAACAGGGGTTGCGAGGTTAGCGGAATCCGCATCAAGGTGCAAGTTTCCTTCAGTCGCAGCCAGCCCGTACCCACCCCCCGCAAGCTCGGCAAAACGGCGCGGGACGCGCTGAATGAGCTCAGTCAGACCCTGGGCGACTCACCGCTCAGGCTCGCGCTGAAAAAAATGGCCGAAACGAAAGAGTAGGGGCAAGGCGCGCGCGCCCGAGCTTTTTATGTTGTCCCTGAAAAATGCATTTGAGCCACGGATGGACACGGATTGACACAGATGAACAGCGGACCGCGACTGCTGCACATTTAACTTCCCCCTATAGCATTTAGGTGAAATACCAAACCCTTACCTCAATCTCCCTGCGGGAGAGGAGGCAACCGCTTTTCCACCTCTGGGAGGAATTGGATAGAGGCATGACACAATGCCTTATCCGTGTTTATCCGTGTAAATCTGTGGCTGGTTGAGTTTTTCAGGTTGGTTTGGCAAGACGCAAGATTTCCGGCAAAAAAACTTCCGTCACCAGCAGCGGTGCACCGTGCAGATAAAACAGCGAGCGGCGCGCCCATAACCTGCCCGGCGGATTGCTCAGCACCGCAGCCGCGCGCCGGTACAGCGGATGCGCGCTGCGCAACGCCTTGTAATGCAGCGGTTTGCGCTCCACCAGCGGATGCGCGAACAGCAGCGCGCCCAGCGGCCTGTTGCTCAGGCCGCGCACGGCAGACCATGCGCCGCGCAGATGTTGCCGCGCGCACGCGCTGTGCGCGAACACCACGGGCTGGCCGTCGGCGTACAGGAACACTTCGCGCGACCAGGCGAGATGCTGCGGCGCGACACCCAGCAGGGCGGCTTCATCCGGCGCAATGCACGCCAGGCCGCTGCGCACGCCGCGCACCGCGAAACGGGTGCAGCGTTGCTGGATGCGCTGCGTCAGCGAGCCGTGATCGCGCAGCCAGGGCGCGAGATCGGCTTCGCATCCCAACGCTGCGCCATGCCAAAACTCATCGTGCATAAATTTTCTAGGCGTGCAAATAGTCATGTCTGTTTGCCATCCAGCGTTGCAAATGCCCTCGCGCCGCGTCGGGAAAATCGCGCAGCAACTCATCGGCGGCTTGCCGCGCATGATCCAACAAATCCTCATCCGCGTCGATGTCGGCGAAGCGCAGCATCGCCACGCCGCTCTGCCGCGCGCCGAGCAGCTCTCCCGGCCCGCGCAATTGCAAATCCTGCTGGGCGATGACGAAGCCGTCGCTGCTCTCATAAATGATTTTCAGGCGCGCCCGAGCCAGTTCGGAAAGCGGCTGCTGGTAAAGCAGGATGCACAGGCTCTGCGCCACGCCGCGCCCCACCCGTCCGCGCAGCTGGTGCAGTTGCGCCAGCCCCATGCGCTCGGCGTGGTCGATCACCATCAGGCTGGCGTTCGGCACATCCACGCCGACCTCGATGACGGTGGTGGCGACCAGCAGTTGCAGCTCGCCCGCCTTGAATGCCGCCATCACGCGCGCTTTCTCGGCACTGTCCAATTTGCCATGCGCCAGCCCGACTTTGAGTTCGGGAAAGGCGGCGCACAAGCTTTCATGCGTCTCGATCGCGGTCTGCAATTGCAGCGCTTCAGGTTGGCTGCGTCCGCTACGCTTAACGTTCGCTGCGCTCACGTTAGCCTTCGCCGAAACTCCGTTTTCGTCGATCAGCGGGCAGACCCAGTAGGCCTGCCGCCCCTCGAGGCATGCGGCGCGCACCCTGGCGAACACCTCGTCGCGGCGCGCATCGCTGGCCAGCTTGGTGACCACCGGCGTGCGTCCGGGCGGCAATTCATCGATCACCGACACATCCAGGTCGGCGTAATAGCTCATCGCCAGCGTCCTTGGAATGGGCGTCGCGCTCATCATCAACTGGTGCGGTTCATTCGAATCCCATTTCATCGGTGAAACTGCGTTGGCTTCCTCGCCAGCTCCTGGCCGTGCTGGTTGCACTGTCTGCGTCGCTGGCTCGTTGCCGCCTTGTTTGACCTTCGAAATGGAATTCGAATACTTGCCCTTGTTGCTGTCAATTCCGCACCCAGCTTGCTGGGTAGCGGATTGCGTACCTTTGGCGCGCAACGCAAGCCGTTGCTGCACGCCGAACTTGTGCTGCTCGTCGACGATTGCCAGGCCGAGCTTCTGAAAGCTGACCTGTTCCTGAAACAGTGCGTGCGTGCCGATGGCCAGCAGTGTTTCGCCGCTGGCGATGCGTTCGGCGGCGAGTTGTTTTTCCTTCTTCTTCAAACTGCCGGACAGCCACACCGGCGAAATGCCCAGCGGCGCGAGCCAGTCGCGCAGCTTGAGATAATGCTGCTCAGCGAGGATCTCGGTCGGCGCCATGAAGGCGACCTGGTAGCCGTTCTCGATCGTCTGCAACGCGGCAAGCGCCGCGACAACGGTCTTGCCGCTGCCGACGTCGCCGAGCAGCAGCCGCTGCATCGGGTGCGGCTGCGCGAGGTCGCGACCGATCTCGGCATACACCTTTTGTTGCGCGCTGGTCAGCGCGAACGGCAGATCTTTTATCAGCTGCGCAGTGAGCCGGTGCTGCGGCGCGAGTATGGGCGCGGCACGCTTGCCGCGCTCGCGGTGATGCGCGCGCATCGACAGTTGCTGCGCCAGCAACTCGTCGAACTTGATGCGCCGCCACGCCGCATGGCTGCGCTGTTCCAGGCTGGCTGCCGAAACGTCCGGCGGCGGATTGTGCAGCAAACGGACACTGTCGGCGAAACTGGCCAGTTTCATTTTTTGCAGCAGCGTGCCCGGCAGGGTCTCGGCCAGCGGCAACGTGTCTAACGCGTTAGCAATCAGCTTGCGCAGCGCGGCCTGCGACAGCCCGGCGGTGGTCGGGTAGACCGGCGTGAGGCTTGGTTGCAGCGGCGTGTCGTCATCCACCGCGCGGCACTTCGGGTGCACCATCTCCAGCCCGTAGTAGCCCATACGCGCCTCGCCGACGGCGCGTATCTGTTTGCCTTCCGCAAGCTGCTTCTGCTGGCTGGGATAAAAGTTCAGGAAGCGCAAATACAATTCGCTGCCGTTGTCCTGCAGGCGGCAAACCAGCGTGCGGCGCGGGCGGAAGGTTATCTCGCTGTGCGTGATGACGCCCTGCACCTGCGCGTTCATGCCGGGTTGCAATGTGGCAATCGGCGCAAGATGGGTCTCGTCCTCATAGCGCAACGGCAGATGCAGCAGCAGGTCGGAGCGATGATGGATGCCGAGCTTGGCGAGCTTGGACAGCGTCGCGGGGGAGATTTTGGCGGGCGGGGGGGGGGAATCCGAGGGAACGAAACAGGCGGGGAAGGAAGACAACATGAAGAAGAGTACGATGAGCGTAGGTGCAGTTGCAGTAATCGTCACTCTCATGGTGAGTCTT
>JAUYGW010000241.1 GCA_030690245.1 Gallionella sp.
CGCCTTGCACGCGCACCACGAAAATACCTGACAGCGGCGGGCGGTTGTGTTTCAACTGGATATTGGCGGTCGGAAAACCGATCCGCTTGCCCAGGCCGTCGCCATGCTCGACGCGCCCGCTGATGCTGTAGGGCCGCCCCAGGTAGGACTGCGCCACGCGCATGTTGCCCTCCGCCAGCGCGGCGCGCACCGCAGTGCTGGAAATGCGCACGCCGTTATGCAGCACGCTGTGCACCGCCTGCACCGCAAAGCCGTGCTGCGAGCCGATTTTTTCCATCAGCGCGAAATCGCCGGCACGCCCGCTGCCGAAGCGGAAATCGTCGCCGATCAGCACGTATTTTGCCGACAATTTTCCATGCAGCGCGTGGATGAAGCCCGCCGCGCTGGTCTGCGCGAAGCGCGCATTGAAGCGGCACACATGCACGCGGTCGATACCCATCGCACCGAACAGCTCCAGTTTCTCGCGCAGGCTGGTCAGGCGGGTCGGCGCTTGCTGCGGCGTGAAAAACTCGCGCGGGTGCGGCTCGAAAATCACTACCGCCGTTTGCAGCCCGCGCGCCTGCGCCGCCGCGCGCAATTCGTTCAGCAACGCCTGATGGCCCAGATGCACCCCATCGAAATTACCGATGGTGAGTGCAACAGGCCGGGGATCGGGGGAATAAAGTCCGCGTAGAATCAACATGGGCGCGGATTATACCGTAGGGCGGATGAGCGCAGCGTTATCCGCCGAATAAAACCCGCGCACATTTCTTTTACAAGACTGAACACCGCCGGCATCTCATAGCAGAATTTCCTCGCCCTCGCGCGCAAGGCGGCATTCCGGGCCGCCGTCCTGTTTCGGGTGACGCAGCAGCGCTTTTTCGAATTCCCGTTCCAAGGCCTCGTCGCTGCGGGTGGGTTCGTGATGGGTGCAATACACGAGTTTTGCGCCGGATTTTTTTGCCATGGCGATACAGGAATCGAAGGTGCCGTGCCCCCAGCCTTTTTTCGACGGGTATTCTTCGGCGGTGAAGGACGAATCGGCAATCAGCACGTCCACGCCGCGCATCGCCTCGATGATGGATTTTTCCTTGTCCTCGATCAGCATCCGGTACTCCTCGTAGCCTTCGTCGCCGGGAGCATAGATATTGCGATAGGGTTCATGGTCGCCGGTAAAAAATACCGATTTGCCGTCGCAATCGATGCGGTAGCCGAAGTTGATGACCGGGTGATTGAGCAGCGTCGGCGTGATGGTGGCCGACCCGATCCGCACGCTTTGCTCCGGCATCAGGGTTTCGTATTCGATCCTGGCCTTCATTTCGAGTTCGCGCACCGAAAAATAACTGTACTGCAACTGCACCTCCATGATCTGTTCGATGCCGCGCCCGGAAACGGGATCGAATGCGCCATGCAGGCGCAGCGCGTTGCCGGGAATAAAAATCGGAAGAAAGAACGGCAGACCCTGGATGTGATCCCAATGGGAGTGGGTGATAAAGACGTTCGCGGTGACTGGCATTTCGCTGAGCAGCACTTGCGACAGCGCGAAAATCCCGGTGCCGGCATCGAGGATGATCAGCTCGTTGTCGTCGGTGCGTATCTCGATGCAGGTAGTGTTGCCGCCATACTTGACAGTGTTGGGGCCGGGTGACGGGATCGAGCCGCGCACCCCCCAGAATTTGATTCTCATGCGTCGGCTCCAACCTGGGAAAACACCTGGGCTTCCTCGACGATTTTCGACAGATCGCCGAGGGAGGCGATGATTTCATCGATGTCGCCGCCGAAATAGTTGCGGGCTGCCGGAGGCAGCGCCTCGATGCAGGGATTGCCGCTATCGCCAAAAGACATTTTCTTGCTGATCTGGTTGGCGGCACAAACGCTGGCCCACATCACACCATTTCCGGCGTCCGGGGAATGGTGGTTGCGCATGCAATCGACCAGCATTGGAGGGAATTGCCATTTTTCCGCCAGCATCGAACCCACGACGGTGTGGTCGACGCCGATTACCTGTCTTTCCGCCAGATGCAGCGATATATTCTCACTGCCGCTTTTCAGCAGCGCCCGATTGAATTCATCGGGCATGAACTGGGCGAACACCACCTTGCCGAAATCGTGCAGCAACCCGGCGATGTAACAGTCCGTCGGATCGACGCCAGCCAGCTTATCACCCAGCAATTTGGCGATGCCGGCGGTGGTGAGGGAATGCAGCAGATATTCCTGGATGTCGAATTCGGCGGCATTGTGCTTGGGCAAAATGCCAACCAATGCAATGCCGATCGCAAGATTCTTGATGGTATTGAAGCCGAGAAAAACTACCGAGTGGTTGACCGAAATAATCTTGCTGGGCAGGTTGTAATAGGCCGAGTTGAGCACCCTGAGTATCTTGACCGTCATCACCGGATCTTTTTCGATCACCTGCACCAGATGTTTCGGCTCGCAATCCAGATCCCTCGTCAACTCCAGGATCTTCTGCACGCTCTTCGGGAAAGCGGGCATATTCTCCACGGCTGCGGTGAGTCTTTTTTCCAGCTCCGGCGAGATTTGATTCATGTCATCAAATAAATTGGTTATGTAAGCAAAGCATCCTGCTACGCCGTTCTACCGGCCCTCAGCCCATCGACCCAACGGGTCGGCTTCACTTCAAAATTTCCTGCGGCTGCTCCCTGCCGATTTTCGCCATCCGCAAAAACGTCGCCAGCTCTTCCACCCAACGCAACTTCTGCTCCGGGGTAAGCTGCCGGAATGCGCGCAGGCGCTCGTCGCTGACGTAGTAAGTGCGGTCGCCGGGCGGAAAGTCTGTTTTCATTGCGCCTTGATCCGTTGCAAATGTTCGATATCGATAACATCGATCGGGCGTCCGACAGCCTGTTTGAGCGCGATCAGGTCATCAATGGACACCACCTGAATGTCGGTGTTCGCGACTTTAAACACGTCGGCACGGGATGCCATGCCGGAAAATTCAACAGGCGGAAACAGCAGCACATCGACGGTGACACCAACCAAATCTGCGCTGCGCAACGCGAACGCTTCGAGGTGGCGCTCCGCGTGCCACTGGCGCAACAATCCCAGATCGCCGAGTGATTCAAGCGGAACGGGCAGCACGGGGGAAAGCTTGAGTTCCTTTGCCGCGTCGATCAAGGCGGCCAGGTTATCCGGGTTCATCGCGACGGTGATGTCCACATCCATCGTCGCGCGTTCCACGCCGTGCAGCGACACCGCCAACCCGCCAATCAGCAGGTAATCCACCTTGTGGCGGTCGAGCGCGGAGAAGAGATCGATATAAAACATTATTCGAAGCTGACCTTTTTTAGTTCCAATTTCGCTTGTGCGGGTGAAGTTAATGCATACCGGATTTTTCTTTCCGGCCTGGTTTCGGTAGTTGGCGGTCACGATTAAAGGGGAGCGGCTCATGATCAGGCACTATCTCTCCAGAGTACTCCTTAAGCCAGAGGGTGCGATCATTCTCATCGGCATAATATTTCAGGTAAATATCGTTATCCTCTTGGCTTCCGCTACCGATCAAATCAATGTGGCAGTCCAAGGTAAAAGAGGGCGATTGAATAACCGTCTCTTCAAGCAGAACATCGCCCCAAAGCAGGCTGTATAGCTCACGGTCACTCAGGTGATCGGTATGCTCAAGATAGGCTCCCATCAATGCAAGCGCATTGATAACCTCCCATAATTTGGTATGAAGTTCATTCTCTGCCAACTCGTCAGGTGCAGGCAAAGAAATGCCTGAAGCAACTAAAGCCTGAAATGGCTGGCTCCATGTTGCCTGCTCGAATGCGTCAATGTTTTTTTGAAACTGCTCCTGTAGTTCAGAGGGGCAGTCGCCAGACTCGTCGAATGAAAATTCATTATTTATCTTCGCCATCGTAGTCCCTTGTTGCCGCTTAGCGTAGTACACGGTTTATCATGTTCAAATCAAGATTACTCAAAAACTTTCTGCCCCCTGCTGTTCTAAAATCTCACCCTGTATCTTTGGGTGCTTATGCTGGCGGCTAATCGACGCGAAACCTTGGATTCGAATCACTGATGAAATCGACAAGCCTTTGAATTTGCTTTTTTAAATCCAGCCGACCAAAATCAGCCTCGCAGTTTTCAATGATATATTTCGCCACATTAACTTTCGAGGCCTGCGAATCTTTCCCAGATTTTGTTTTAATCATCAACGTATTTTCGTATTGACCAAAGGCTGACTTGCACTTGGCTTCAGGATGAACTTTGGAAATGGCGTCCTTGATGCTCTCCGAATTCAGGTAGTTTTCGATTTCGCGGCCTTCCGTTATCCATGTGTAGCCGGGGCCAGAATCAAATTCACCCATTAATCGTCTCTTTGTATCATTGATTCGCCCGCCCTTTTTTTCTTTATCACTGTCTATCACGATTACCCCACGCCGATTTAAACGGCGAAGCGATATGAAGCTCTCAATAGATTTGTCTATATCCTCCCCTGTCAAATGTGAGGCAAGCCGACCACCATAGAACATTATTGAGTAATGAATGCCTTCGACAAACTTTGGTGCTATCAAATAAATCCAGTGATTGATGTAAATACGATCAGATGGCCCTTCAACCCATATCAAGCAATTTGATTGCAACAGATCGGATGGGTGATAACCAAGGTCTTCGCAAATCTCCGAACGCAGCTTGTCGGATGTTGCGTGTTCAGCGATAGATTGGCCGCCTTCTAATTTAATGTGGTAAATCTCGGCGCTCGGGGTATCCATAAGAGCAGCCGAATGAGTTGTAATGAAATACTGGTTGTCTGTTGCTTCAAGTAAATACCGTGCCAGTTTCTTCTGGAGAATGGGATTCAGATGAAGCTCTGGCTCTTCCATACATATAATCGATTTCTCAAGTATCGTAGCTGCGGAGGCCAGAATAATCACTTCATGAATTCCGGTGCCTAGCGATTCGAGAGGAAGTGTCCTACCGCTTATGTGTACAAGAATCGTGTCGCGCTCGTGAGGTATGTCTATTGAAGCGCTATCGTTATCAATCACATTCCGCAGAAACTGGTTAATTTTTTCAAATTTTTCTTTGTCTCTTTGATTGTGCACGTTCGGGTGCTGCAATTTTGCCAAACGCTCAATAATGCCTTCACCACTAAATTCTTCTGAGGCACTACCTTGCTTGCCAACCTGCCGAATAGCAGGGATCATTTTTATATTGATTGGGTTAAAGCCAGGCGTCAGACGCCTTAGTGTTTCTGGGAACCAATGCTGCATTCTACTTCCGCCATTCTGACCTGCCATGCTTGACCAGAGATTTCGAAGATTACTATCATCAATTACTTTAAAGGCAACCTCCCAATTACTGTCTATCAATGTACAGTTTGCACCAAAATCGAACCATACATTCTCTCCCGTGCCATCCAATTCAGCTTTCTTTAGGAGAGCATTCAATATCTGCCCTAGATGGAACGTCTGGTTATTGACTTGACCAAGCTTAGGTGACATTTCGCTAGAAAAACTTGAGTAGTTACCTTGTTTATCTTTGCGAAGAGCAATAGAGCGACCAACGATAAAAGCTGCTCTGGTTGGCAGATGAGCATCCAGAACCCCAAGGTTAAGTGGCTTGTTACTTCTCAAAGCTGGATAGACATCGTGGAGAAATCGAAGAATGTTCGATTTGCCACTGTTATTTTGGCCAATAAAGAGGTTGATTCGCGATAGCCTCCCGAAGCGCTGAACTTTATCTCCAAAACTTCTGTAGCCTCCAATGGCAAAGGCGGTTAAAGGAAGATTGCTATCGGTCATTTTCCGAACTAAAGGAACTAAAGGGGTCGTGTTCAGATTAAGCAGCCAGGGCCACTTCAACAAAAGTGCTTTTTGAGGCAGGCAGCGGGATTTGAAGTCCGCCTGCCTTCATGTCTTCAAGATGAAACCGGATGGCTTCTTCGATAAGCGCAAGCGCTTCTGCTTCCGTTTCGCCAACGGCGATGCAGCCGGGCAAATCCGGGACGAAAGCACCGTAACTTGAAGAGCCTTTTTCTACAACGACCATGTAGCGCATAAAAACTACTCCTTTAACCCGGCCTGTTTGAGCGCACTGTTTAATGTACCGGGAGGAACATCCACGCTCGGCTTGCCAGCAACCGTAACGGTACCCGGTTTCGTACTGTGGTGAAATTGGCGATGGCTGCCGCGCTGGCGCACGACGAGCCAACCATCATTTTCCAGCAGCCGCAGCAACTCGGATACTTTCATGCGCAAATACTACGCCTGAAGCTAGAAAATACAAAACGTACAAATTGGGGAGCACGCCGTTTTTAAAACGGCGAAGTAACTGCAATGCCCGGTGTAGTGCACAACGCTCATGTGACGTATGGAAAGGGCGTATTGCCATACGCCCCTACGCCGTCCCGCCAACCGTCAACCCGTCGATCCGCACCGTCGGTTGCCCTACGCCGACCGGCACGCTTTGCCCTTCCTTGCCGCAGGTGCCGACTCCGGGATCGAGCGCCATGTCGTTGCCGATCATCGAGATGCGCGTCAGCACGTCGGGGCCGTTGCCGATCAGGGTCGCGCCTTTGACCGGATGAGTGATCTTGCCGTCTTCGATCATGTAGGCCTCGGCGGTGGAGAACACGAATTTGCCGCTGGTGATGTCCACCTGTCCGCCGCCGAAGTTCACCGCGTACAGGCCGTGTTTCACCGAGGCGATGATTTCCTGCGGGTCCTTGTCGCCGTTGAGCATATAGGTGTTGGTCATGCGCGGCATCGGCAGGTGCGCGTAGGACTCGCGCCTTGCGTTGCCTGTTGTAGCCACGCCCATCAACCGCGCGTTCAGGCTGTCCTGCAAATAGCCTCTGAGGATGCCGTTCTCGATCAGCGTGGTGCATTGCGCGGGGTTGCCCTCGTCGTCCATCTGCAACGAGCCGCGCCGTCTTGCCAGCGTGCCGTCGTCCACCACGGTCACGCCTTCTGCCGCGACGCGCTCGCCGACGCGGCCGGAGAACGCCGAGCTGCCCTTGCGGTTGAAGTCGCCTTCCAGCCCGTGGCCGATCGCTTCGTGCAGCAGGATGCCCGGCCAGCCGTTGCCCAGCACCACGGTCATATTCCCTGCCGGAGCAGGCGCGGCATCGAGGTTGGTCACGGCCTGATGCACCGCCTGAGCGGCATAACGACGCAGCATATCGTCGTCGAAATAACCGTAATCGAAACGTCCGCCACCGCCTGCCGAGCCTTGCTCGCGGCGACCGTTGCTCTCGATGATGACTTGCAGCGACAGGCGCACCAGCGGGCGGATGTCGGCATTCAGCAAACCGTCGCTGCGCGCCACCATCACCACTTCGTATTCGCCCGCCAGCCCCGCCATCACCTGCACCACGCGCGGATCGAGCGCGCGCGCGTAGCCTTCGAGCCGCTCCAGCAACGCGACCTTGTCGGCATCCTTGAGGCTGGCGATCGGGTCATGCGGCAGATAGATTTCGCGCCGCGAGCCGTGATGAATAACAGGCACAGTCTGCGTGCCGCCCTGCTTGGCGATCGCGCGGGTGGCCTGCGCCGCGCTTTCCAGCGCGTTCATGCTGATGTCGTCGGAATAGGCGAAGGCGGTCTTCTCGCCGCTCACCGCGCGCACCCCGACCCCCTGATCGATGTTGAAACTGCCGGACTTGACAATACCCTCTTCCAGCGACCAGCTCTCGGCGCGGCTGTATTGAAAGTACAAATCGGCGTAATCGAGACGATGCGCCAGCATGCTGGCGAACACCTGCTCGATGTGGCGCGCCTCGATGGAATAGGGAGTCAGCAACGATTGCTGCGCGGTGGCGAATAACGTGTCGAAAGGCTGGCTTTGTTGCATGGTATTCCTAAGCTAAATTCCGTAATTGAACCACGAAGAGAAACAATGCATTGTGCTGCTCATGTAGGTGCGAATTTATTCGCACGCAACCTATTGTTCGGGCGAATAAATTCGCCCCTACCACACTGTCAACCGAATCGGTAGTCAGCTAAAACAAGACACGGTGTGTCAGCGCGGGCAGGCTGGCGCGCAGGCTGGACTGATAGGACGAATTCACTTCGGCAAGCACCACGCCGGAGCCGCGCGGCAATCGATCCAGCACCCGCCCCCACGGGCCGACGATCATGCTGTTACCGTGCGTCTCGCGCCCGTTGACGTGATAGCCGCCTTGCGCGGCAGCGATCACATACGCCAGGTTTTCCACGGCGCGGGCGCGCACCAGCACTTCCCAGTGCATCTTGCCGGTGGTCTCGGTGAACGCGGCGGGCAGCACGATGATGTCCACCTCTTTCATCGCGCGGAACAGCTCGGGAAAGCGCAGGTCGTAGCAGACCGCCAGCCCGATGCGCCCGAACGGGCTATCCACCACCACGACCTGATTGCCCGGCTCGATGGTTTTGGCTTCATCATAACGTTCGTTGCCCAACTCCAAATTGAACAGATGGATCTTGTCGTAGCGCGCCACCTGTTTGCCCTGCTCGTCGAATACCAGGCAGCTGTTCAGCACCTTGCCCGGCGCGCTGGCCGCCAGCGGGATCGAGCCGCCCACCAGCCATATCCTGTGCTGGCGCGCGGTTTCGCTGAGAAACGACTGGATCGGCCCCTGCCCCGGCTGCTCGCGTATCGCGATCTTGTCCTGCTCGGCCATGCCCATGATGGCGAAGAATTCCGGCAACACCACCAGGCGCGCGCCCTCTTCGGCGGCTTTGGCGATAAGGCGGCGCGCCTCGTCCAGATTGCCCGTGATGTTCGGGCCGGAAGCCATCTGGATGGCGGCCACCTTGAATACGTTGGCTCTTGGTGCGGTAGTTCCTTGCGGCATAAATTGCTTTCTATTTACTCTGATTATTTGTCTTGGCTGGCGCTTCGCCGACCTTGGTCACCTTCGGGTCGCTCCAGGTGCCGCTGACATTGTATTCAAACGACACCAACTTATCGAGCGGATTGCCCAATACCTTGTTGACGATGAGCGAGCCGATGCCGACCACCGGGCCGGCGGCAAAAGCGCCGAGCAGCGACACGCTATCGCCCAGCGTCGGCAGAATCCTCACGCGCAAATTCTGGGTTTCGCTGTTCAGGTCGACGCTGCCCTTCATGGTCACCTTGGCGGAGGACCCGTCGATATGAAAATCCTGCGTGTCCATCACGCCGTGCCTGATCGTGGCATTGCCGTTGATATTGTCGAACTGAAAACCGTCGCTGAACACGTCGGTGAAATCCAGCGTGATGCGTTTGGGCAAGGCCTGCAGGCTGAGAATGCCGAGCAATTTGCCGATGCCCGGATCCATTTTGAGGAATTGCCCCTTGCTGGTATCCAGCTTGAGCGAGCCGTCCAGCGAGGCATAGTTGAATTCGCCTGGGTTGCCGGCCCATGACAAATTCGCCGCGAGCTTTCCGCTACCGCCCTTGACGGTACCGGGATAACCGGAGCGCGCCAGGATTTTCCCGGCATCGCTGATTTGCAGCAGCAGGTCGGCCTGGGTTTTCGTGCCCGCCTCCGACACGTTACTGGCGCAGCCAGCCGATTGCGGGAGGAGGCGGGGGGACGGCATTCCCGCACCGGACGCTTGCGCGCACCGTGTCATGCCGTCCGCCTGCCCGCCGCGCCAAACCCCGTCCCCGACCATACTACCGTCCGGGTTGACGAGATTCAGCCGGCGCAACCGCCAGTCATCGCCGTCGGGATGCCCCACCAGTTCGAGCCGCCCGACCTGTTTGCCGCCCATCTGCAAATTCTCGATCGCAACTTGCAGCGCGGGCAGGCTGCCGGGCGACACCGATGCGGGCTGAACGGGTTGCACGGGGGAGGTAGCCGCAAGGTCATCGCCTTCCCACAGCAGGTTCTGCAACCGCGCCGTCAATTTACCTTCCCCGCGCGGCTGCCACTCCACCTCGCCGTTCAGCGCGCTGCCGGACAACCGTGCAAACAACCCGTCGCCGCGCTTGCCGGCATCGATATTCAGGTCGTCGATATGCAGGCCGAACCCGCTCACCTTGCCGATCACGAGATCCGCACCGGCAATCGGCACGCCGCCATCCATGCCGCCCGCCGCACCAAGCAGATCGCCCCACCCCTGCAAGGACAGTTCCGGCAGGCTGCCACTCAGCCATATGCCTGTCCTGAGCGCCGTCGAAGGGCCGCCCCGGCTTCGCGGAGAGTCAATCGCCCCAAGTTGCTCCAGCAGCCTCCTGGTGCCCGGACGATTCCTGCCGGAAAAATTTTCTCCGCCGAAATTGATGACACCGCGCCTGACGACCATTGCGCCGTTTTCCTCGCGCCGCACCAATCGCGCGCTGAGCAGCTTGCCCAGTTGCGCGGTGATGACGTCCTGGCCGTCGGTGACACTCCCTTCGGCGCCGCTCAGGGCAGGCTTCTTCTCCAGGCGCAACGGCATCGCTTCATTGGCGCGCTTGGCAAAGGGCTGCGGCAGCGTGGAGCCGAGGCCCTGCAGGGTGGAATTGATGGTCAACTGCGCAGATTTTTTCTGCACGGCAATGTCGGCATCCCACGCCGCGCCGCCGGACAGATAATTCATCAGCGGATTCGGGTAGATTATTCGCAGCGCAT
>JAUYGW010000253.1 GCA_030690245.1 Gallionella sp.
GACCGGTTTTCCGACCGCCAATATCCAGTTGAAACACAACCGCCCGCCGCTGTCAGGTATTTTCGTGGTGCGCGTGCAAGGCGATGGACTGCCGCCGATGCAGGGCGTGGCGAGCCTCGGCGTGCGCCCGACGGTGCATCAGGACGGCAAGCCGGTGCTGGAAGTGCATGTGTTCGATTTCTCAAGCCAGATTTACAACAAACACATGCGCCTGGATTTCCTGCACAAGCTGCGCGATGAGGAAAAATATCCCGATGTGGAAACGCTGACGCGGCAAATCGCGTTGGATGTGGAAAATGCAAAGCAATGGTTCAAACAACACGACTGACTATCCGAAATGACTGATTACAAAGCCACACTCAATCTGCCTGATACCCCGTTCCCGATGCGCGGCGACCTCGCCAAGCGCGAGCCGCAGATGGTGGCGCGCTGGCAGGCGCAGCAACGCTACCAGAAGATTCGCGCGGCCAAACAGGGCAAGCCGAAATTCATCCTGCACGACGGCCCGCCTTATGCGAACGGCGACATCCACATCGGCCATGCGGTCAACAAGATCCTCAAGGACATCATCGTCAAGAGCAAGACGCTGTCAGGTTTCGACGCGCCCTATGTGCCGGGCTGGGATTGTCACGGCCTGCCGATCGAGTTGCAGGTGGAGAAGAAACACGGCAAGGCGATTCCTCCGTCGCAGTTCCGCGAGCTGTGCCGCGCTTACGCCAAAGAACAGATCGAGCGGCAGAAGAAGGACTTCATCCGCCTCGGCGTGCTGGGCGACTGGGATCATCCGTACCTGACGATGGACTTCAAGACCGAGGCCGACATCATGCGCGCGCTCGGCAGCATCTATGAGCGCGGCTATCTCTATCAGGGACGTAAGCCGGTGAACTGGTGCCTGGATTGCCAGTCGGCATTGGCCGAGGCCGAAGTGGAATACGAGGACAAGACTTCGCCCGCGATCGACGTGGGCTTCGAGGTCAAGGACAGGCACGCGCTGGAAAAAGCGTTCGACGTGTCGCTGCCGGGCGATGCAAAGGTGTACGCGGTGATCTGGACCACCACGCCGTGGACATTGCCCGCCAATCAGGCGGTCTGCGTGCACCCGGAGCTGCAATACGATCTGATCAAAACCCCCAGGGGTTATTTGATACTTGCCTTTGATCTGGCTTCTCCATGCCTGGCCCGCTACCAGTTGGGGGGAAGCAATGACCGGGGCGATGGTATGGCGACAACCTGCATGGGAGCGGCGCTGGAAGGGTTGCCGCTGCAACACCCGTTCCATGAGCGCACCGTGCCGATCATCTGCGGCGAGCATGTCACGCTGGAAGCGGGCACCGGACTGGTGCATACCGCGCCGGCGCACGGCCTGGACGATTACTTTGTCGGCCAGAAATACAATCTGCCGACCGACAATCCGGTCGGCGACGATGGCAAGTTCATCGCCAGTACGCTCCCTGCGGGAGAAACCGCCTTGGCGGGCCTGTTCGTGTGGAAGGCCAACGACGTGGTGATTGAAGCGCTCAAGAACAGCGGCCATTTGCTGCATATGGAGAAAGTGCAGCACAGCTATCCGCATTGCTGGCGGCACAAGACCCCGATCATCTTCCGCTCCACGCCGCAGTGGTTCATCGGCATGGACAACATTGGCTCTGGCGGGATGATCGATCCTGAAAGCCTGGTGCAGGAAAAACGTTCGCACTCGGGCAAGCCTGAAAAACGCAATGGCGCGGCCTTGCGCAATCTGGCGAACAAGGCGGTGGAACAAACCGAATTTTTCCCCGGCTGGGGACGCGCGCGCCTCGAAGCGATGATCAGGAACCGCCCCGACTGGTGCGTGTCGCGCCAGCGCAACTGGGGCGTGCCGATGCCGTTTTTCGTGCACAAGGAAACGATGCAGCTTCATCCGCGCACTTCCGAATTGCTGGAGCAGGTTGCGCAGCGCGTCGAGCGCGACGGCATCGAGGCATGGTTCAGCCTGAACTCGGTGGACTTGCTGGGCGAGGAGGCGGCGCACTACCGGAAACTTTTCGACACGCTCGATGTGTGGTTCGATTCGGGCGTGACCCACGCGTCCGTATTGCAGCGCCGCGCTGAATTGCACTCGCCGGCTGATCTTTATCTGGAAGGCTCCGACCAGCATCGCGGCTGGTTCCAGTCATCGCTGCTGACCGGCTGCGCGATTAATGGTTGCGCGCCTTTCAAGGCCTTGCTGACGCACGGTTTCGTCGTGGATGGCAGCGGCCACAAGATGTCGAAATCCAAGGGGAATGTTGTTGCGCCGCAGAAGGTTTTCGACACGCTCGGCGCCGACATCCTGCGCCTGTGGGCGGCCTCGACCGACTATTCCGGCGAGCTGACGATCTCCGACGAAATCCTCAAGCGCGTGGTGGAAAGCTACCGGCGCATCCGCAATACCTTGCGCTTCCTGCTGGCCAATATTTCCGATTTCGATTTACAGCAACATGCCCTGCCGGTCGAGCAGTGGCTGGAAATCGACCGCTATGCGCTGGCAAGGGTGGGACAGTTGCAGGATGAAATCGCCGCAGATTACGCGCGCTATGAATTCCATCTGATCGCGCAAAAATTACAGGCCTTCTGTTCCGAGGATCTGGGCGGTTTCTATCTCGACATATTGAAAGACCGCCTGTACACCGCCGGGGAAAATTCTGCCGCACGCCGCTCCGCACAGAATGCGCTGTACCACATCACCCACAGCCTGGTGCGCCTGATCGCGCCGATCCTCAGCTTTACCGCAGAAGAGGCGTGGGAGGTGTTGGGCGGCAAGGATGATGGCAGTGTATTTTTCGAAGAATGGTACGGCTTGCCCGATGCGCAACTGGATGGCGAGGCGATTGCCGCATGGTTGAAGATCGGAGCCTGGCGCGCCAAGGTGAACAAGCAACTGGAAGAAGCGCGCAGCGCCGGGTTGATCGGCTCGGCACTGGCCGCCGAAGTGGATGTTTATGTCGCGGGTGAAGATTACGAAGTGCTGGCGCGCCTCGGTGTCGACCTGCGCTTCGTGTTCATCACCTCGCGTGCCACGGTGCATCGCGTTGCGGCCGAAGCCGAACAACACATCGATGTTTCCGCGAGTTTGCACGACAAGTGCGAACGCTGCTGGCATTACCGTGAGGATGTTAGTAAAGATGCGCAGCATCCGACGCTGTGCGGCCGATGCGTGAGCAACCTGTTCGGCAGCGGCGAGGCGAGGAAGTATGCTTAATCGCTGGCTGTGGCTAAGCGCGCTGATTATCGTACTCGACCAGGCCAGCAAGCTGTGGATCACCGGTCACTTTGCCTATGGCGAAAGTCTTGTCGTCCTCGGCATCTTCAATCTGGTGCTGGCGCATAACACCGGCGCGGCGTTCAGCTTTCTCAGCGATGCGGGCGGGATGCAGCGCTGGCTGTTCAGTGCCATCGCCATCGTCGTGTCGGCATGGATCGTCTGGCTGTTGCGCAGGCACAGCGCGCAAACGCTGTTCGCGCTGGCGCTGAGCCTGATTCTCGGCGGCGCGCTCGGCAACCTGATCGATCGCATCGCCTACGGCTATGTGGTCGATTTCCTGTCATTCCACTGGAACGAGCATTATTTCCCGGCATTCAACATTGCCGATTCCGCGATCACCTGCGGCGCATTTTTGATGATTCTGGATAGTTTTACAGGCAAGGTAAAATGACATTCATGATGATGCGATTACTCTTGCAGGATTATTGGCGTTGGGCAATAACCTGCAAAGGCACCTTGCCTGTTTCCCCCACCCTATCCCTCCCCCGCAAGCGGGAGAGGGGAGGAGGGTTTCGCTACGCGAGCTTCACAATTACCGAGCGCAAACATGGACCTGCTGCTGGCTAATCCGCGCGGTTTCTGCGCCGGCGTGGATCGCGCCATCACCATCGTCGAGCGCGCGCTGGCATTGCACGGCGCGCCGGTCTACGTGCGCCACGAGGTGGTGCACAACAAATTTGTGGTGGATGATCTGCGCCGCAAAGGCGCGGTGTTCATCGAGGATCTGGCCGATGTGCCGCCCGGCAGCATCCTGGTTTTCAGCGCGCACGTCGTGCCGCAGTCGGTGCGCCACGAGGCCGAAGCGCGCGGGCTGACGGTGTTCGACGCGACCTGCCCGCTGGTGACCAAGGTGCATGTCGAAGTGCTGCGGATGCGCGGACAGGGCAAGGAAATCATCATGATCGGCCATGCCGGGCATCCCGAAGTGGAAGGCA
>JAUYGW010000268.1 GCA_030690245.1 Gallionella sp.
ACGATAATGATCAGCGACATCACGCCGGTGGAAAACAACTCCTTGATGATCAGATGGAAGCGCCGGAAACCGCTGCCCGAGTGCGTCAGCGTGAGCAGAAAAAAGCGCGTCGCCACGCCGATGCGCCACACCGCATTGATGGTGCGACTGCCTATCCCTTTGATCACTTTAGCTGCCGGCATGTGTCAGTCTTTCAAATTCAAGTCGTGGCGGTAATCACCGCCGGGGTAATGGAAAGGCACCGGGCCATCCATTTCGCCATGCACGAACTGGTGCACAAATTCTTTATCCGAAGCGCGGATTTCATCGGGCGTTCCCTCCGCCTCGATCACGCCGTTGGCCATGAAATAAACATAGTCCACAATCTTCAGCGACTCCTGTATATCGTGCGTAACGATGATCGAAGTCGCGCCCAGCGCATCGTTCAGGCGGCGGATCAAATCGCCGACCACAGTCAGCGAAATCGGGTCCAGCCCGGCAAACGGTTCATCATACATGATCAGCATCGGATCAAGCGCTACGGTGCGCGCCAGCGCCACACGCCGCGCCATGCCCCCGGACAATTCGGAAGGCATCAGGGTATGTGTGCCGCGCAGCCCCACCGCGTGCAGCTTCATCAACACCAGGTCATGAATGATTTCTTCCGGCAGGTCGGTATGTTCGCGCATCTGAAACGCCACGTTGTCATAGACCGACATATCGGTAAACAGCGCGCCAAACTGGAACAGCATGCCCATCTTGCGCCGCATCGCATACAAACCGTCCTGGCCCAGTTCGTGAACCACCTGCCCATCCACCTTGACGCAGCCCTTGGTCGGCTTGAGCGCGCCGCCGATATGACGCAGCAACGTGGTTTTGCCGCAGCCGCTCAACCCCATGATGGCGATCAGCTTGCCCTTCGGAAAAACCATGTTGATGCCCTTCAGCACGGGGCGCTTATCGTAGGCGAAATTAAGCTCGCAAATTTCGGCCAGAACAGGTGAAGACAAAGTTGAAATCCAGAAAATCGGGAGGGCGCATTCTAAACTACAGCACAGCCAATTCTCAACAATTAGTCACGCCCATGAATATCTAGGCTTTTTTTCCTATTGAGCTTGCCCCCGCTTACCGCTATGCTCAACACCCGACGCCTATCCCGTGAGCGCAAATTGAACGCCCTTCCGACACTTCCCATTCCGCCGATCGTCGATGATAGTCCGCTGATTTGCGAAGGGCAGGCGCCGGCTGGCGTTGAGGCACATCAGGCCACAGCACGCCGCACGTGGAGGCGCGTGACCAACTTAACCAACAGGGCGCAGGCATGTACCTAGAACATTTCGGACTCGACGAGCCGCCGTTCAGGATTACGCCCGTGACGGTGTTCTTCTTTTCCGGCGCCAATCGCGGCGAAATCCTCGACGCGCTGATCTATTCATTAAACGAAGCCGAAGGCATCATCAAGGTCAGCGGCGAAGTCGGCAGCGGCAAAACCATGCTGTGCCGCATGCTGCTCGAACGGCTGCCCAAGCATGTCGAAACCATCTATCTCGCCAACCCGAGCCTGTCGCGCGAAGAAATGCTGTATGCGATCGCCGACGCGCTTGGCCTGAGCATCGACGGCAAGCGCGTCGGCCTCGTCATGCATGGCATCCAGAACAAACTCGAAGAGAAGGCCCGCGAAGGCAAGCGTGTCGTCGTGCTGGTCGATGAAGCGCACGCCATGCCGCTGGACACGCTCGAAGAATTGCGCCTGCTTTACAACTTGCAGGTCGGCAACGCCAAGCTGCTGCAAATCATCCTGTTCGGGCAACCGGAACTGAACGCCAAGCTGGATCAACCGAACATGCGCCAACTCAAGGATCGCATCGTCCATCACTTCCACATGCAGCCGCTGTCGCGCAATACCCTCGAAAATTACCTGATGTTCAGGATGCGCGCGGCCGGTTACCACGGCCCGGACATTTTTTCGCCGAACGCCATCAAGCTCATCGCCGATGCGTCCAACGGCTTGATGCGCCGCATCAACATCCTCGCGGACAAATCGCTGCTGGCCGCCTTCGTGGAAGACACCCACAACATCGAGGCCCGGCATGTGCAGGCGGCAATGCGTGACAGCGAAATAACCCTCCCCCGTTCCCACCCCGGCAAAAAACTGATGATGGGAAGCGCGGCAGGCGCATTGCTTTTGGCGGGCCTGGCGGCCTGGTGGCTGACGGACAGGCCGCCTGCCAGCACCTCGGCCGAGTCATCTCCGGCTATTGCCGCACAACAGGCTAATGCGCCCGCTCCCGCAACCAGCGGGGGAAGCGTCACCGCCAGCCCGGCCTCTCCTCCGCAACCGGCGGCAGGCAATTTGCCGCTGGCGGGCAAACCTGCACCGCTAGCCAGCAGCCCGGCAACCGGCAAATCGAGCCTGTTTGAGCAACGCCTCGCGGCGGGCAAACAATTGCTCGAACAGGCCGCTTCGACGAGTTCAGGACAGGAAAAAGCCATCGCCGGCATTCAATTGTTTTACAGCGAAGAGATCAAGCGGGAGCGCATCGAAAACTTCCTGAGACGCGCAGACGGGCTGGGCAAGCTCTCCGAAATTTATCTGCTGCCGGAAAAATTCGGCAGCAAGGACGGGCTGCGCGTACTCTACGGCACATACCCATCGGCCAATGCGGCGAGCGACGCGATCAATGAATTACCGCCGCGTTATCAGGAGGCTTTCACGCCAGTCATTTATACCTTCTAGTCTTTACCAACCAGCCGAACCCGCAAAGCTGCCAGGCTTTGCGCCAACGAGGGATAGGGAGAAAAAGAATGCGCTTACACAGCACGTTTTATCTCTGCGCCGCCAGCGTGATTCTTGCCGGTTGCGGCACCAGGCCGATCCTGCCATCGGATAAGCATATCCGGCAACCGCCCTCCCCCGAAACCGGCATTCCACAGCCCCTGAAACACAGCATCGTTCTCCCGTCGCCCAAGCCGGCGACCAAGACGGAAACCTACAGCGTAGTTGTCACGAACGTTTCCGCACAGGAAATCCTGTTCGCCCTGGCGCGTGACGCAAAAATCAATCTGGACATCCATCCCGGCATTCAAGGAGCCGTCACGCTGAACGCACTCGACCAGACCCTGCCGCAAATTCTGACACGCATCGCGAGGCAAACCGATATGCGCTACGAGCTGGAAAACGGCAACCTGAGTGTGATGCCGGATTCGCCCTACCTGCGCAGCTACAGGATTGACTATGTAAACATGGTGCGCGACTCGGACGGGACGATGTCCAACGCCACGCAGGTTGGTTCGAATTCCTCCGGCAGCGCTGCCGCAACAGGCGGTTCTGGCAACAACAATTCATCGCTTACCATCAAGAACACCTCTAAAAACGACTTCTGGAAAACCCTGACCCAGAACATCAAGGATATCCTGCATGAAACCGACAAGATATTGCCATCCGGCTCCAGTGAAACCGTAGTACAGCAAGCAAGTGCGGCGAGCAGCACCGGAACCGGCGTACAGCCGGCAAACGGCAAAAAAACCACCGCCGGCATCGGAAGCAGCCCCATCCCGGTGAGCGTACGGGAAGGCGGCACTACCGTCACACGCACCAGCACTTTCCGCGAAGCGGCTTCGGTAATTGCCAATCCCGAGAACGGCATCATCACGGTGCGCGCCACCGGCAAACAGCATGAGAAGATTCAGGAATTTATTGACCAGATCATGGCCAATGCCCGCAGGCAAGTCCTGATCGAAGCCACCGTGGTGGAAGTACAGCTGAACGATCAATATCAACAAGGGATCAACTGGTCATTGTTGCAGCGCGGCGGCACCGGCTTCCAGCTGAGGCAGGCGGCAACAGGCCAGAGCGGCGCCGGGGCCGGGTTGGTAGCCGGCAATACTGCGAGCCTGTTTACTCTCGATTACCTCAACCCCACCTCCCGCTTGGGCAACCTGGCTGCATCGGTTTCGCTGCTGGAGTCATTCGGCAAGGTAAAAGTGCTGTCCAGCCCCAAGCTGAGCGTGATGAACAACCAGACCGCGATACTGCGCGTCGTGGACAATCTGGTGTATTTTGTCATCAATGTCACCACCACCGCGCCAACTTCAACCAGCTCGGCATTCAGCACGTTTGCAACCACCCCCAACACCGTGCCTATCGGTTTCACCATGAGCGTGACGCCGCAAATCAACGATACCGATACGGTGCAAATCAACCTGCACCCGTCAATTTCACGCCTGCTCGGTTACGTCAACGACCCCAACCCGTCGCTGGCCGCCGCAGGTGTAGTAAGCCGCATCCCGGTAACCTCGACGCGCGAGATGGAATCGATATTGAAAATCGAGAACAACCAGATCGCGGTCATGGGCGGGCTGATGCAGGATGAAGCGACCAGCAATACCGATGCCATTCCCGGCCTGTCCAGCATCCCGGTGGCGGGAAATCTGTTCAAGAACCGCAACGACACGACCACAAAAACCGAGCTGGTGATCTTTCTGCGCCCGGTAGTCATCAAGGATGCCAGCATCAACGGCGATTTCAGCGCGTACCGCAATGCACTGCCGGATCAGAACTTCTTCAAAGAACCGGCTGGCGACAACCCCTGAGGAATCCTCGAAGATGAGCCTGCTCATTGATGCGCGCAAAAAATTGCAACCCGCACAGCAGGGTGAGCATGTCTCACAGGCTCCAGAATCCAGCCGGCGGGATCAACCGCCGGGAACCGGGTATCTGGCGCGCAACGCCGGACATAATTTATTCGCCGCCAAACCGGTTGGGCCGCTTGCCGCGTTCCCAGGCAACTATCGCAGGTTGCTGGCCGTTTTGGGTGGCACAGCCTTGTTGCTCGGGGCCGGTGCGAACTATTTGTGGCATGCCGATTCCGCCGGCCACCCCGTCACCCCCCCGTCTGTTGCGCCGCCTGCGCAGCCGCTGCAACTTTCTCCGGCGGTGTTTTCCTCCGCGCCGCAAAAAAGCCTGACTCCGAAAATCCTTGCAACAGGGGCAGCCTCAGCAGGTTCTGCCGACAGCATTCGAAACGCCAAGCCGGTTCCTGCCGCGCCGCCCCTGAAAAACACCACCGCAACGCCGCAACCACAAGAAGCCAGCCCGATACGCATCGAGCGGCAAAGAACAGAACCGCTTGATCCGCAACTCAGGGATGCCTATCTCGCTTATCGCGGCGGCAAGCTGAACGAAGCCCGGCAACTGTATCTGGCGATGTTCGAAAAGGATATGCGCAATCCGGATGTGCTGCTTGGACTGGCTGCCATTGCCCAGCAGCGCGGAGAAAACCAGGCGGCGGCACGGTATTTTGGCCGCGTGCTGGCACAGGACCCGCGCAATGCGGCGGCAAATGCCGGGATGTCTGCGTTGAGCGCGGCTGACGAGCACAACGAAAGCCGTTTAAAAACCCTGCTCCGCGAACAAGGCAATTCAGATGCCCTGCATTTTGCGCTGGGCAACCTGTATGCCGGCCAGTCGCGCTGGGGCGAAGCGCAACAGGCCTACTTCAACGCCTATACGCTGCAATCCGGCAATGCCGAATACGCCTTCAATCTCGCGGTCAGCCTCGACCACCTCGGACAGAGCAAATTGGCTATGCAGTATTACCAGCGCGCCTTGCAGCTGGACGAAACGCACCGGGCGGGATTCGATCACGCGCAATTATCACAACGTGTACGTGAACTGGCCCGCTGATCACATCATGGACGAAACCCGGATAGATCGGCCGCAGGAAGAAATTATGCAGCCGCTGGGGCGCATGCTGGTCGATAAGGGTGTGATCAGCGAAGACCAATTGCGCATTGCGCTGCAAGAACAGGTCAAGTCCCACCAACCGCTGGGGCGGCTGCTGGCGAGGCTTGGTTTCTTGTCCGATGCCACGATACGCGATGTGCTGTCGGAAAATCTTGGCCAGGAGAGCATAGACCTGGCTACCGTCATCATCGATCCGGCAGCGCTGGCGCTTATCCCCAGAGAGGTTGCGCAACGTTATCAATTGCTGCCGCTATCGGTCGACCAGATCGGCGGCATACTGACGCTGGCGATTGCCGACCCGGGCAATATCATCGCGCTGGATCAGGTACGCGCCCTGCTCAAGGATGAGCACCGCCTGGTTATCCAGCTCGCCAGCGAGTCTGACATTCTGCACGGCATCGATCAATGCTACGGTTTCGATCTCTCCATCGACGGCATCCTGCATGAAATCGAGCCGGGCGAAATAGAATATCAGACGCTGCAACCCGGCATAAACGAATTCAGCCAGCCGGTGGTGCGCCTGATCGACGCGCTGCTAACCGAGGCGGTGCAGCACGGCGCGTCGGACATCCATTTTGAACCGGAGAGCAGTTTTTTGCGCATCCGCTATCGCATCGACGGTGTGCTGCGCCAGGTGCGCAGCCTGCACAAGAGCTTCTGGCCGGCGATGGTGGTGCGTTTGAAAGTAATG
>JAUYGW010000273.1 GCA_030690245.1 Gallionella sp.
GCATGGCCCGCTCCTACAACAGTAATTAATTTTATCAGGAGAAACAAATGGCACTCGTATCTTTACGTCAACTTCTCGACCATGCGGCGGAGCACAGCTACGGCCTGCCCGCCTTCAACGTGAACAACCTTGAGCAGGTCAAGGCGATCATGGAAGCGGCCGATGAAACCAACAGCCCGGTGATCATGCAAGGCTCCGCCGGCGCGCGCAAGTATGCCGGGGAAGCGTTTTTGCGCCACCTCATCGAGGCCGCCGTGGAAGCCTATCCGCATATCCCGGTGGTGATGCACCAGGATCACGGCGCATCGCCCGCGATCTGCATCCAGGCCATCAAGTCCGGCTTCTCCAGCGTGATGATGGACGGCTCGCTGATGACCGACGGCAAGACGCCGTCCAGCTTTGAATACAACGTCAACACCACCCGCAGCGTGGTGGAAATGTCCCACGCGGTCGGCGTCTCCGTCGAGGGCGAACTGGGCTGCCTGGGTTCGCTGGAATCCGGCCACGGCGAGAAGGAAGACGGCCACGGCGCGGAAGGCGCGCTGAGCCAGGACCAGTTGCTGACCGACCCGGAAGAGGCCGCGCAGTTCGTGCGCCAAACCGGCGTGGATGCGCTGGCGATCGCGATCGGCACCTCGCACGGCGCCTACAAATTCACCCGCCCGCCCACCGGCGCGGTGCTGCGCATCGACCGGATCAAGGAAATCCATGCGCGTATCCCCAACACCCACCTGGTGATGCACGGTTCGTCTTCCGTGCCGCAGGAATGGCTGAAGATCATCAATGAATTCGGCGGCGCGATGGGCGAGACTTATGGGGTTCCAGTGGAAGAAATCGTCGAAGGCATCAAACACGGCGTGCGCAAGGTCAACATCGACACCGACCTGCGCATGGCATCGACCGGCGCGACGCGCCGCTACCTCGCGCAGAACCCCAAGGACTTCGACCCGCGCAAGTTCCTTGCCGCCACCACCAAGGCGATGAAGGAAATCTGCAAGGCGCGCTACGAAGCCTTCGGCTGCGCCGGACAGGCCGCGAAGATCAAGCCGATCTCGCTGGACGCGATGGTGGCGCGCTATGCCAAGGGCGAGCTGAACGCGATCGTCAAGTAAGCGTCGTCCGGCAATAAACAACAAGCGGCCTCCGGGCCGCTTGTTGTAAACCATTACACTCTCTTCCTCGCGAGGGGCGATGGCCGTCCGGTTGGCGTTTTCTGCCGCCACGGCGCGTTTGATGCCTCTTGTCTGCCGGTTCTTGTTCCATAATTATTCAAAGGTTCGCGATGTATCCAGTCCACGATGTTGACGCACTTCTTTTGCTGGCCATGGCCCTCGCTTCGAAGAGACGTCCGGCTGAACTTGCCGAGATCATCGCTGCGGCCGACCTGATCCAGGGTTCGATTCCTTCCGAATCAAAATTGGGAGAGGCGTTTCATCGGCTCTCCATGCACGGCTTGATCCGCGAGGCGGAGGGCGGCTTCACGCTAACGCCGGATGCGCAGAAAATCATGACGGGCCAGCCCAGGAAAGCCGACGCTCAGGAACGCATCCTCGGCATCAAGGAAAACCTGTCCGCGTACAACCCGCAGGAGGAACACCCGCCTATCCATGTTGCCGAGGAACAACTGACCGCGGCCATTCTGGTACACAGGGCTTCCGGAAAAACTACAGGCAAAAACATGCTGGTGCCGAAGCCCAAAGCGGCAGAAACCAACAACAAGCGTCCGGGGCAGCGCAAGCCTTTTCCGGCACGCCGGTTCAAGTCTTGAGCGCGTGCATGGCCGGTATTCTCCCGCCCGCAACGCCGGACTTCTTCATCTTGAATGCGGCGCGCTCTTTTCCCGCTCCGGCTAATGTGTAAAATTGCCTCCTCACAGGAGGCCTCCGTTGGAAAATCTATATAACATTCTCGGCGTATCTCCGACCGCTTCGGCCGAAGAGATCAAGAAGGCGTACCGCTCTCTTGCGATGCGCCATCATCCGGACAGGAATACGCATCCCGGCGCAGAAAGCCGGTTCAATGCGATCAAAACGGCGTACGAGTTGCTGTCCGACCCCAAAAAAAGGGCCGACTATAATCAGAGCCTCAACAACCGTATCATCATTGATCCGGAAAAAGAGGCGCTCTCCCTGTGGAATTCACTGTTCAATCGCTGCGGAATTGTTCTTCAGCACAACTCATCATCCTAAGACGAAATACCATGAAAAATAATATCCATCACGAATTTGCCTACCAATCGCGCGAGCTGGGTGTCCAGATCGAGGACACGCTGGGCGATCCGCCCGACCGGAAAAATTATGCGAACGTGATCAAGTCGCTGATCGGCGAATACGCGAAAGGCACGGAGATCGACGATGTGAATCTGTTGAGCTTCGCGCTTGCCGACCACCTGCGCTTTGACGATCCCGCCGGGCTGCTGGCGCAATGCAAGCAATATGATAAAGGCGATGCCGCGAAAGCGGTCGCGATGGTGTCGTGCGCGGACGCCGAGGCGAGCAAGGCTTTGGCTACCGTTTTCGCCAGCAATCCGGAACTGGCGCGCAAGGCGGTCATCACGGCATTTTTGTTCAAGAACACCAAGCGCTGGACTGATGTGGACGAATCACCCGAAGCCCTGCAAGAGGAAGAGGAAAACAATATGGATGACGGCGAGGACGATGAGCGGGGTGTGCTGAGCCAGGATGTGATTGATCTATTCGACACACGCGAGGAAGGGAATGGCTGACAACAAAAATTTACCGGCGATCAGTATGCAGGTCACCGAGCTGGTTCTGGCCGGCTCGTCCGAGCATGCGGAAGAGGCATTCAACGGCGCGGCGGAAAAATTCGGCGATCTCGCCGTCGTTCAAGTGCTGGATTCGTTGAAGCCGCAGGTGGCTGCCATGCACCTTGCCGCTTTCGATGGCGGCAAGCTGTCGCTCGCCACGCTGCTGATCTCGCCCAAGGCCTGGGCGGAAAGCCTGGCCTTCTTCGCCGCCACCTGGAGCGAGGAGATGATCGAGGATGAGCCGGCAGTGCTGACCGAATCCCTGTTCGCGCATATCCATGGGGTCGTTTTCTCCGGTGACGATGCGCAGCGGCGCACCGATCTGATCCATGAGGCGTTATCGACCGATTGGGGGACGACGGCCTTTGCCGTGCTGTTCTCGACTGCTACCGTCGAGATCATCGAGCTCGCCAATGACATCTACTCCCGCGGTGCGCTCAGCAGCGGCCAGACGACTTCGGATCACGACGTGATTCCGCTCGCGCTGGAGATCGCGCGTAGCGATGCGGATGCCTGGGATCGGGTGTTGTTTGAGATTTTCCCCGACTGGCAGCCCGGCGAGAACCAATTGCGCGCAAGGTCTGAAGAAGGCGATGAGGACGAACAGGATCATGAAGATGCTTTAGCCCGAACCACCCATGAGCTGCTGCTGCGCCTGCGCAAACAAGTGCCGAGCAAATCGGTCAGCGCGCCAAAAACAGGCGGCCGCCCGAGCCTGGGCGAGGATATTTTTGCGTGATAGTTTTTTGCTATTTAGCCGGCTATTAAAAAGCCGGGGGCCGTTCACGGCGAGCATGTCGAACCATGCCACCTTCGACAAAGCTTTTGGTCGCTCAGTAGTCAGAAATTAAAGCTGCAAAAAATTAACATCCATGCGTAGGAGCCCGATTTATCGGGCGATTTTAAGATTGGTTATTGCCCGATAAACCGGGCTCCTACAATGCCGTTTTTGCTTACGCAACGATTTCGACTATTGGTACTGGTGTCGCCTAAATAACCGACTGCTGTGTAAGAACAGATACTTATCCATGAAACTTGCTCACATCACCACGCGCTCTCCCCATTTGGTGCAAGCGCTCGAAGCGCTTGCACAGCGCGCGGATCATCGGGAGGCAGCGCAGGCCCTTATCCATGAGCTGAGCGGCATCACCGTGCTCGTCGCCAAAAAATTCACCAATGACAGGATGGCGGATGGCTTGCTCGAGGCGTTTTACCTGACGGTCGGTTGCATCTCGCTGGGAATCAGCCAGGCCAATATCCCGGAAGACAGCGAATCAAAATTATCCTTCCTGCTGCACCATGGCGCCGAATATGTGTTCCAGATGGGATTCCGGCATATCAAGGAATTATCCGGCCTGCCCTATCACGCCTTCGTTTCGGATTTCGATAGCGACCCGTTCGTGCGGCAGCTCAATGTCAAGGCGCTCTTCTCGGAGATATGCCGCGCCGATCCAAACTCGGCCTGGGTGGGCGATGACGTCTATAAAAAGGAATGGCTCGATCGCAAGAGCAACCAAAGCATCGTCGATTGCGCAAAATGGCTGCGCAAAAAACATTACGCCGGCCCCGTCAAAGATGCCGACCTCGACGCCAACGCGGTTATCGCCATCGCCGTCATATTCGCGATTCTCGGTGACGGGCGCATCGTCGCCCGCACCGGGCAAAAAGAGATCGAAAGCCTGATCCGTCGCGCCCGCGAAATACGGCCGGATATCGAAGCGTGCTGGAACGAATGGCTCAAAAGCATCCCTCCCGAATATCAGCTCATGCTGCGCGAGCGCATGGACGAATACCGAGGCACCATCGTCAAGAAAATCCTGTCGAAGGCCAGCATTAAAGCAGTCGTCACCGAGATGCAAAATTATTACGCGGGCGATGAACTGGATGTCGACTATCCCTGAACTACCGCCTATCGCGTGTTCCTCTTTCCCGGTTAGGCAATGGGCGGCGCTACGCCAGTGAAACCTGCTATTTGGAAAGCGCGTTGGCGAGATCGCGCTTGTGCTCTTCTTCCTGGATCAGGATGTCTTCCAGCACGCGCCGCAGGCCGTATTCCTTGAGTGCCTCGGCCTGGCCGATGCGCTCCTTGTAGCGCTTGATCGCGTTCTCTTCGCCCCACAGATCCTGCTTGAGCATTTCCACGCTGTCTTTCGAAATCGCGCGCTTCTCCACGTCCACCGTGGGCACGCCGCCGAGAAAATCGATCTGGTCGGACAGCATCACGGCATGCTGCATTTCTTCCAGGGCGTGGATCAGCAATTCTTTCTGGATGGAATCGAATTGCGCGCCGTTGATCGCAGAGGCGTGCTGCGTATACTGGATGGCCGCCGAGTATTCCCATTCCAGATCCTTGTTAAGTTCCGACAACAGCTTCTTCATGGTGATCTTCATCTGGCATCTCCTGTCGTTTAGTAAAAAGGTGTCGTTTAACAAAAATGACGACTTCATCTTATCATACGCCGGCCGGTGCGCCAGCTGCGCCCGGGCATGTCCCGCAGGGCTGCGGCCGCGTCGAATGGAGTGGCCAAGTCTCCCAAAGCGCGGCGCTATCGGTTAAGCTTACACCCGTTTTTAATTCATCAAGCAAACACCATGGCCCAATATGTAATGTCGATGCTCCGCGTGAGCAAAGTCGTCCCCCCCAAGCGTCAGATCATCAAGGACATCTCCCTCAGCTTCTTCCCCGGCGCCAAGATCGGCCTGCTCGGCCTGAACGGCTCGGGTAAATCCACCGTGCTGCGCATCATGGCGGGCGTGGACAAGGAATACGACGGCGAGGTGCAGCACGAGCCGAATATCCGCATCGGCTACCTGGAGCAGGAACCGAAGCTGAATCCCGACAGCACGGTGCGCGAGGAAGTGGAATCCGCGCTCGGCGAAGTGATGCAGGCGCAGAAGAAACTCGACGAGGTGTATGCCGCCTATGCCGACGAGAATGCCGACTTCGACGCGCTAGCCGCCGAGCAGGCGCGCCTCGAAAATATCATCGCCGCATCGGGCTCAGACGCCGAACACCAGATGGAAATCGCCGCCGACGCGCTGCGTCTGCCGGAGTGGGATGCGGTAATCAAGAACCTTTCCGGCGGCGAGAAGCGCCGCGTCGCGCTGTGCAAGCTGTTGCTGGAAAAACCCGACATGCTGCTGCTCGACGAGCCCACCAACCACCTCGACGCCGAATCGGTGGAATGGCTGGAGCAATTCCTGGTGCGCTTCCCCGGCACCGTGGTCGCCGTCACCCACGACCGTTACTTCCTCGACAACGCCGCCGAATGGATCCTCGAACTCGACCGTGGCCACGGCATCCCGTGGAAGGGCAACTACTCCAGCTGGCTGGAGCAGAAGGGCGAGCGACT
>JAUYGW010000280.1 GCA_030690245.1 Gallionella sp.
GGCCTGCTGCAGCAACTGCTCGGCCTTGCCGCGCGCCGCCTGCTTCTCTTCCGCGCTGGCCTTCGCATCGACGGTGATCAGGATGTGGCTCGCCTGGCGCTCATCGCCCCGCGCATACTGCGTAAGGTTCTGCTCGTAGAACTGTTTCACCTCGTCCGCGCTGACTTCAACCTGAGCGGCGAACGCATCGAGCGCCAGCACCAGATACTCGAGGCGCGCCTGCTCGGGCAGCTGGAATTCATTCTGATGGGCGTCGTAATGCTGTTTCGCCGCACCCGCCTCGAGCTTGACCTGTGCCACGAAGTTCTCCGGCGCAAGCACGCTCTGGCTGACTTCGCGTTGCTGGGCGTTGATTCGCAGCAGGCGCTCGGCCACCGCGTTGGGGACTATGGTGGTCGCGCGGTAAGCGCTGCTCACGCGTTCCACCATCAAATCGCGGCGTAAACTGTTTTCGAAGCCGATGGGCGTCATGTTCTGGCGCCTGAGCAGCTCCTCATAGCGGGCGCGCGAAAACTTGCCGTTCTCCTGGAATGCGGGCTGCTCGCTGATGATCTGCTGCAGTTGCTGGTCCGACACCAGCAGGCCGCTACGCACTGCCTCGCTGACCAGCAGCCGCTGGCGGACGATGCCTTCGAGCACGGCGAAGCGCAGTTCGGAGCTGTCGAGCAGCGCGGGGTCCATGCGGCCGCCGGCTATGCGCTGGAGCTCGTTCTGGCGCCCCTGCAGTGCCAGCGAGAACTCCTGCTCGGTGACGGGCTGGCCGCCGATGGTGGCGATGTTGTCGCTGCCGCCGGCGCGAAAGTACGAGTCGACGCCGAAAAATGCGAACGGTACAAAAATGATCGCCAGTACGATCTGGACCAGTTTCTTGTGGCTGTAAATTAAAGCGTACATGAGCGTTAAACGGTAATTGGTAATTGGTGATTGGTGATTGGTGATTGGTGACTGGTGATCGGTGAACAGTGGTTCATGGCCAGGTTCCTTGCTTGCGATGCGCGATCCATCTTGCGAAAGAAAAAGGCGAACGCCGTTCGCCTTTTTTGCGTAGCTGGCGGAGTGGACGGGACTCGAACCCGCGACCCCCGGCGTGACAGGCCGGTATTCTAACCAACTGAACTACCACTCCAAAAACCATTTGGTGGGTGCTGACGGGGTCGAACCGCCGACATTCGCCTTGTAAGGGCGACGCTCTACCAACTGAGCTAAGCACCCAACGAAGCTGACTAGTTTACAGCATCCTTCAGACCTTTACCAGCGGTAAATTTTGGAACCTTGGCTGCCTTGATCTTGATCGTTTCGCCGGTGCGAGGGTTGCGGCCATTACGCGCAGCACGCTTGCCAACTTTGAAAGTACCGAAACCGACCAGGCTCACTGTATCGCCTTTTTTCAATGCTTTTTTGATCGAATCTACAGCCGCATCCAGCGCACGGCCGGCAGCTGCCTTGGAAATATCAGCGGATTTTGCAATTGCATCAACCAGATCAGATTTATTCACGTAAGCCCCCTTAAAATTAGTGGTAAAAAAACAGGAGAAGTCCTGCAACGGCTTTATATCAAGGCTTCGCAGCTTTGGTCAAGCGATTATGCTAATTTTTTTGCTTTGCATTGCAACCGACTAACTGCTATCGATTTTTTTAGTGTTTTGTTATCAGCGCCACTTCCTGAACGCCTCCGGTTGCCGGCAAACCGGCAGGTTCGGAGGCTGCGGGGGATTCCGGCAAAGGCTCCGGCTTGCGCTCCAGAGCCAGTTCCAGCACTTGGTCTATCCATTTGACCGGATGGATGTCCAGTTTGTTTTTGATATTGTCCGGAATTTCCACCAGATCCTTGGTGTTTTCTTCCGGAATCAATACCACCTTGATGCCCCCGCGTTGTGCCGCCAGCAGCTTTTCCTTCAAGCCGCCGATCGGCAGCACTTCCCCGCGCAGGGTGATTTCACCGGTCATCGCGACGTCGGCGCGCACCGGAATGCCGGTCAGTGCCGAAACGATGGCGGTGCATATCCCGATCCCCGCGCTTGGGCCGTCTTTGGGAGTTGCACCTTCCGGCAAGTGGATGTGCAAATCGGTTTTCTGATAAAACTCCCCGTCTATTCCCAATCGCTTCGCGCGGCTGCGCACCACACTCAGCGCGGCCTGGATAGACTCCTGCATCACCTCACCAAGCTTACCGGTGGTGGTGGTCTTGCCTTTGCCGGGCAGCACGGCCGCTTCGATAGTCAGCAATTCGCCGCCAACCTCCGTCCATGCCAAACCGGTGACCTGCCCGACCTGGTTATTCTTTTCGGCAATCCCGTAAGAATAGCGGCGCACCCCGAGATATTTATCGAGATTGCGCGCATTGACCACTACCTTTTTATCGCGCTCTTTTAACGAAAGTGCTTTCACCACCTTGCGGCAAATCTTGGAAATTTCCCGCTCCAGGTTGCGTACCCCCGCTTCGCGCACGTAATAGCGCACAATATCGCGCAGCGCGGTTTCGGAAATATTGATTTCTTCCGGCTTCAGGCCATTATTTTTGATCGCCTTGGGCACCAGGTAGCGCGTAGCGATGTTGATCTTTTCATCTTCCATGTAGCTGGACACATGGATGACCTCCATGCGATCCAGCAGCGCATCCGGAATATTCAGCGTATTCGCCGTCGCTACAAACATCACGTCGGAAAGATCGTATTCCACCTCAACATAATGGTCGACAAACGAGCTGTTCTGCTCAGGATCAAGCACTTCCAGCAGCGCGGAAGACGGATCGCCGCGCATATCCATGCCCATCTTGTCCACTTCATCGAGCAGGAACAACGGGTTTTTCACCGCGACCTTGCTCATGTTTTGCAGGATCTTGCCCGGCATGGAACCGATATAAGTGCGGCGGTGGCCGCGAATCTCCGACTCGTCGCGCACCCCGCCCAGCGACATGCGCACAAATTTGCGGTTGGTGGCGCGCGCGATAGACTGCCCCAGCGAGGTTTTGCCCACACCCGGCGGGCCAACCAGACAGAGGATAGGCCCCTTCAATTTGTTCATCCGTTGCTGCACGGCCAGGTATTCGAGGATGCGTTCCTTGACTTTATCCAGGCCGTAATGGTCTTCTTCCAGCACGGCTTCGGCCTTTTTCAAGTCGGCGCTGATTTTGGTCTTCTTCTTCCACGGCAAGCCGATCAGCACGTCGATATAATTGCGCACCACGGTCGCCTCGGCGGACATCGGCGACATCAGGCGCAGCTTCTTGAGCTCCGCTTCAGCCTTGGTGCGCGCCTCTTTCGGCATATGCGCGTCCTTGATTTTCTTGTCCAGTTCGTCGAAGTCGGTACCCTCCTCGCCCTCGCCCAATTCCTTCTGGATCGCCTTGACCTGCTCGTTCAGGTAATACTCGCGCTGGCTTTTCTCCATCTGGCGTTTGACACGGCCGCGTATGCGCTTCTCGACTTGCAAGATGTCGATCTCGGCTTCCAGCAGCCCAAGCAAATGCTCCAGTCGCTTGCGCACGCCAAAAACCTCCAGCACCTCCTGCTTTTGTTCCAGCTTGAGCGGCAGATGGGCGGCGATGGTGTCGGCCAGACGGCCGGCATCGTCGATACCGGCCAGCGAAGTCAGTATCTCCGGCGGGATTTTCTTGTTGAGTTTCACATACTGGTCGAATTGTGCGATCAACGCGCGGCGCATTGCCTCGGACTCGCTGTCCGTCCCGTCTTCGGCAGGAACGATTTCAACCTCGGCGTCAAAATGGCTGTCCGCGTCAAACACGCGCAGAATATTGACGCGCTGCGTGCCTTCCACGAGCACCTTCACCGTGCCGTCGGGCAGTTTGAGCATTTGCAGAATATTCGCCATGCTGCCGATGGCGTACAAGTCATCCAAGCCGGGATCGTCTTTGGCCGCCGATTTTTGCGCGACCAGCACGATGCCCTTGCCGGCTTCCATGGCGGTTTCCAGCGCCTTGATGGACTTGGCGCGGCCGACAAACAGCGGGATGACCATATGGGGGAACACCACGACATCGCGCAAAGGCAACAGCGGGTGCAGGTTGGCTGTAACAACGTTTGAAATCTCTTGTTCTGACATGGCAATAACCTATTCGTTGACTGGGAGGTTAGATGGGGGTGGCTCGAAAAAATTCAACCACCCCTTGAACAAGACAATAAAACAAGCAGTTAAGGGCTTAATCAGGCTGCTTTTGGTGTATCCGCATAAATAACGATGGGTTTGATCTCCCCCGTCGAGCCTGTTTCGTCCAATACCACTTTGCTGACATTCTCCGTCGAGGGCAAGTCGAACATGATATCCAGCAGCGAATTCTCGAGGATCGAACGCAGCCCGCGCGCGCCGGCCTTGCGCGCCAAGGCCTTGCGGGCAATGGCCAGCAGCACGCCCTCGCGGAATTCCAGCTCCACGCCTTCCATCGCAAACAGCTTCTGGTACTGTTTGGTCAGCGCGTTTTTCGGCTCGGTAAGGATTTGCACCAGCGCAGTTTCGTCCAATTCCTCCAGTGTCGCCACGACGGGTAAACGTCCGACGAATTCCGGAATCAAGCCGAACTTGATCAGGTCTTCCGGCTCCACATCGCGCAGGGTCTCGCCAGTCTTGCGCTCGTCCTTGCTGCTGATGGTCGCGCCGAAGCCGATACTGGCCTTTGCGGAGCGGTTGCGGATGACCTTTTCCAGCCCGTCGAACGCGCCGCCGCAGATGAACAGGATATTCGTTGTGTCCACCTGTAGGAATTCCGTGTTCGGATGCTTGCGCCCGCCCTGCGGCGGAATCGAAGCCTTGGTGCCTTCGATCAGCTTGAGCAATGCCTGTTGCACGCCTTCGCCGGATACGTCGCGCGTAATCGAGGGGTTATCCGATTTGCGCGAAATCTTGTCGATTTCATCCACGTACACAATGCCGCGCTGCGCTTTTTCCACGTCATAGTCGCAGGTCTGCAACAGCTTCTGAATGATGTTCTCGACGTCCTCGCCGACATAACCCGCCTCGGTCAGCGTGGTCGCATCGGCCATCACGAACGGCACATCCAGCAGGCGTGCCAGCGTTTGCGCCAGCAGCGTCTTGCCGGAGCCGGTCGGGCCGACCAGCAGGATGTTGCTCTTGGCCAATTCCACGCCATCCTTGCTGTCGCTCTTGAGGCGCTTGTAGTGGTTATACACCGCCACCGACAAAATCCGCTTGGCATGTTCCTGTCCGATCACGTACTCATCGAGCGCCGCGCAGATTTCTTTCGGCACGGGCAAATCCGTCTTGCCGTCCTTGTCCGTCTTGGCCTGATCATTCTGGATTTCCTCGCGCATGATGTCGTTGCACAGCGCGATGCATTCATCGCAGACGAACACCGACGGGCCCGCAATCAGCTTGCGCACCTCATGTTGGCTCTTGCCGCAGAATGAGCAGTAGAGCAATTTGTCACCCGATTTTTTATCGCCAGCCATCGCTGCTACCTCTGTATTGTGTTATCAGCAATTCAATAAATTTTTTAAACGCGCTTTTCCAGCACCTGATCCACCAGACCGTATTTAACGGAATCTTCCGCGCTCAGAAAATTATCGCGATCCGTGTCACGCTCGATCGTCTCGACCGTTTGCCCGGTGTGCTGCGCCAGCATTTGATTGAGCCTCTGCTTCAGATACAAAATCTCGCGCGCATGGATTTCGATATCCGAAGCCTGTCCACGGAAACCACCCATAGGCTGATGAATCATCACGCGTGAATTGGGCAGACAGAAACGCTTGCCCTTTTCGCCCGCCGCCAGCAGGAACGATCCCATGCTGGCCGCCTGCCCGATACACAACGTGCTGATGCTCGGCTTGATGAATTGCATAGTGTCGTAAATCGCCATGCCTGCGGTCACCGAACCGCCCGGCGAATTGATGTAAAAATGAATATCCTTGTCCGGATTTTCCGATTCCAGAAACAACATCTGCGCCACAATCAGGTTCGCGCTGTGGTCGTTCACCTCGCCAACCAGAAACACCACGCGTTCCTTGAGTAGGCGCGAATAGATATCGTACGCCCGCTCGCCGCGCCCGCTGGTCTCCACGACCATCGGGATCATACCGATATTTTGCGGCTCTTGCCGGTGCCGGGACAAAAGCTCTTCGTGATAGTGCATCGCGTCAGTTCTCCATCAATTCGTTAAAGGGGATAGCCTTGTCTGCCGTCTTTGCCTGCCCCATTGTCCAGTCCACGATATTTTCTTCCATGACCAGATTTTCGACCTCTTGCAACTGAGAGGAGTTGGCGTAAAACCAGCGCACCACATCCTCGGGCTCGTCAAAGCTTTGCGCATAGTCATCCACCAGGGCGCGCACCTGCTCAGGCTTGGCCTTCAAGTCATGTTTCTGCGCCAAATTGGCAAGAATCAAGCCGAGTTTGACGCGCCTTTCGGCGCGCTCGGTAAACAATTCCGGCGGCAATGCCACATCCTTCATTTTCATCCCGCGCGATTCCATGTCCTTCACGGTTTGCTGCATCAGGTTATGCGCTTCCCATTCCACCAGGGTTTTAGGCACATCGAACTGGGCCGCGTTCAGCAACGCCTGCATTGCCGCTTCCTTGTTGCGCACTTTCAGGCGGCGCGCCACCTCGCGTTGCAGGTTGGTGCGGATCTCGCTTTCCAGCTTACTGACATCGCCCCCTTCAATACCGACAGACTCGGCAAACGTTGCATCCACTTCCGGCAGCTTCGGCGCCTCCACCTTGTGCAGCGTGACGCTGAAAGTCACCTGCTTGCCCGCCACTTCCTTGCCGTGATAATCATCCGGAAAAGTCATGTCGAATGATTTCGTCTCCCCGGCCTTCATGCCGGTGACGGCCGCTTCAAACTCCGGCATCATGCGCTCCACACCCAACACGAATGCATGGTTCTTGGCTTCGCCGCCCTGAAAAACCTCGCCGTTCAGCTTGCCGGTAAAATCGATATACACCTTGTCGTCGACCTGTGCGGCGCGATCCGTCGGCTCGAAGATGGCGCGCTGTTTGCGCAGCGTCATAATGGTGTTATCCACGTCAGCTTGCGTCAATTCGCAAACTAGGCGCTCCACTGTTTCGCCCGACAGGTCGCCCATCACCACTTCCGGATAGACCTCGAAAGTTGCGCTGTATTCGATCAGATCGGCATTCAAGTCGTTAGTCTTGATCTCGAATTGCGGATGCCCGGCCACCCTCAGATTATTGAGTTGCACAGCCTCGGCAAACGAGCGCTGCAACACATCGCCCAGCGCTTCCTGCTGCGCTTGCGCACCATATTGCTGCTCCAGGATTTTTGCCGGCACCTTGCCCGGGCGGAACCCGGCGATTTTTGCGTTGCGCCCGATCTTCTTCAGACGGACAGCGACTTCACCGCGAATGACTTGCTGGGGAATGGATGCATTAAGACGGCGTTCTAACGCGCTCACAGTTTCTACGCTGGACATGCTTGAGTTTCCTTGAATTGAAGTTGAATTAGGTGCTGGTGCGAAAGGAGAGACTCGAACTCTCACGCCTTGCGGCGCTGGAACCTAAATCCAGTGCGTCTACCAATTCCGCCACTTTCGCGCTGTTTGCTTCCAGCCTTGCCCGGCGGATTATAGCACTAAGAGCCTATTTTATTCCCACTACCGTGCGCCCGCGCAGCCTGCCTTGCAGCATCTGCGGAAACACTTGCGGCAGATCGGCGAAGGGCACGCTATGCGCCACCTGCGCCAGCAACTGTGGGCGCAAGCCTGTCCTGAGTCCAGTCGAAGGATCGGTTGCCAGGCGCCGCCATATTTCGCGACGCAACGGCATCGCAGTGGCGGCGGAATCGATGCCGATCAGTCGCACCCCGCGCAGGATGAAGGGCATCACCGTGGTGTGCAGCTCGATGCCGCCCGCATTGCCGAAGCTCGCGATCACGCCGTCCTGCCGCATGGTGCGCGTCAGCCACGCGAGCGTCTCGCCGCCCACCGCATCCAGCGCACCCGCCCACTGCGCCTTTTCCAGCGGGTGCGTGCCCATCACCAATTCCTTGCGCGGCAGGATTTCCGCTACGCCGAGCGACTTCAGGTAATCGTGCTCGCTGTCTTTCCCGGTCAGCGCGACCACGTGATAGCCGAGCTGCGCCAGCATCTGGATCGCGAGGCTCGCCACCCCGCCGGTCGCCCCCGTCACGATCACCTTGCCGTTTTCCGGACGCAGTTCGTTCTGTTCGAGTCGATGAATGGACAATGCAGCAGCAAAGCCCGCCGTACCGATCGCCATCGCATCGAACAGCGTCAGCCCTTGCGGCAGCGGCACCACCCAGTCGGCTGGAACCCGCACGTATTCGGCAAACCCGCCGTCGTGATCCACGCCCATGCCGTAGCCGGTCACGATCACCGCGTCGCCCGCCTTGAAGCGCGCATCGGACGAACTGACCACCACGCCCGCCGCATCCACCCCGCCGACGCAGGGGAAACGCCGCATCACCTTGCCCGCGCCGGTAGCCGCGAGCGCATCCTTGTAGTTTACGCTGGAGTAATGCGTCTGGATGACGACCTCGCCGGGGTCGAGGTCGTCTAATGACAATTCGACAAAGCGCCCAGCGGATTGGCCGTTTTCTTCGAAGATGCGGTAGGCGGAGAATTTATTCATTGTGTTTGTTGTTTCAACTCAAGTGCAAAAACAAGTCAACTTCGTCGGGGGTAGCCCGACAGCTAGTCACTTTTTCTTGCTTCGCCAAAGAAAAAGTAACCAAAAAGAAGGCGACCCCGGTTTGCCGCCGCTGCGCGGTCCCCTGCGTTGCTCGGCAGGTCAGGCGGCTGCGGAACTCGCGCTACGCGCTCAGACAGTCCTCGCCGACACCCCCTGACCAGCCTGCGCTACTCGGCGGCGCACAGGGGAGGAAAAGCAAAAACCTTAAAATCGTAGGGTGGGCACGTTGTGCCCACCCTACCGATCTTATGCCCCACGTCTTGCATCTCGTCTCATTTTCGCAAGCCGCAAACGTTCTGGCTCCGTATACATGCGCTCAAGTAGTGCGAATGTAAAATCAAGTAAATCTTCTGCTTCTTCCTTTTTTAGGGAGCCATCATGAGCCCCATCATTGCCATCTTCTTTGATACAAGATGAAAGGTCTTGTAAGGCTATCGGCAATAACCCCTGAGCAAAAAGCCAAGGCAATCTAAGGCCAAGATTTCGCCGAATTTTTGAGTTAAGGCCGTCCCTATCATCTTCTGGAAGCAATGCCTTAGTAGCAAGATCGACACAAAGTCGAAACATAGTGCCTGCTGCGTTAAAACAACCAACTGAAAAGCAAGTAGTGCCCTCTGAGAAAACAGTCCCTAATTTTTCCGGCAGATATTCTGGTGGCTCAATATTGCTAGCATCTTTGAGGCTAATATAGTCCTCTATATTCACTAAATTATTGATAGCTGAAGAAACCTTATTCAGTCCACTTTGACGAATGTATTTCGATTCCTCAATGCCTCTCTCACAAAGAACGAATACAGTTGATTTCTTACAATGGCGGCAAATGCAAAACGCTTCATATATATTTTGCCAACCATTAACTTTGATGACTGTTTGGCTGACAAGATCAAACGTCATACAACTCGAATCACAACGAGGGCAATCGGACACTAGCTCTGACATTTAACGCTCCTAATAAATGCATATTTCGTAACCTGGTTCCAATGTACCGGAGTCGAATTGTTTTGGCTATCTACCCTGTATGGTGGGCAACTTGTTGCCCACCCGATTTTCGGTTTTTGCTTTTCGCTTTTTATCCCCTGTGCGCCGCCGAGTAGCGCAGGCTGGTCAGGGGATTTCGGCGAGGACTGTCTGAGCGCGTAGCGCGAGTTCCGCAGCCGCCTGAGCAGTCGAGCAACGCAGGGTACCGCGCAGCGGCGGCAAACCGGGGTCGCCTTCTTTTTGGTTACTTTTTCTTTGGCGAAGCAAGAAAAAGTGACTAGCTGTCGGGCTACCCCCGACGGTTTTGACTTTGTATTTTGATGTTGGGTTACGCGGTGAAGCCGCTAACCCAACCTACAAATCTGGATTCCCGCCTTCGCGGGAATGACAACAACTTTACAAATCCAGCAACACCCTCCCCGGATACTCCAGCGCCTCCTTGATCGTAACCAGGAACTGCACCGCCTCGCGCCCGTCGATGATGCGGTGGTCGTAGGACAGTGCGAGGTAATTCATCGGCCGGATCACCACTTGGCCATTCTCCGCGACCGGACGATCCTTGGTCGCGTGGATGCCGAGGATCGCGCTCTGCGGCGGGTTGATGATCGGGGTGGAGAGCATCGAGCCGAACACGCCGCCGTTGGTGATGGAGAACGTGCCGCCGGTGAGCTCTTCCATCGCCAGCTTGCCGCTTTGGGCGCGCGCGGCGAAATCGGCGATCTGTTTTTCGATGTCGGCAAAGGACAGTTTATCCGCATCGCGGATGATCGGCACGACCAGACCGCGCTCGCTGCCGATCGCCACGCCGATGTCGTAATAGCCGTGATAGATGATGTCGGTGCCGTCCACCGAGGCGTTGACGACCGGAAATTTCTGCAACGCCAGCACCGCCGCCTTGACGAAGAACGAGGAGAAGCCGAGCTTGACGCCGTGCTTCTTCTCGAACGCGTCCTTGTATTTGTTGCGCAGGTCGATCACTGGCTGCATGTTCACTTCGTTGAAGGTGGTCAGGATCGCGGCGTTTTGTTGCGATTGCAGCAGGCGCTCGGCGATGCGCTGGCGGATGCGCGTCATTGCCACGCGCTGTTCCGGGCGATTGCCGGTGGGTACAATGGGAGCGCGGGCATCTTGCCCGCCAGTCGCCCCAGACGACACCTGCTGCATCGCATTCAGCACATCGTCTTTGGTGACGCGCCCGCCGCGTCCGCTGCCCGGCAAACTGCCCGCATCGATCTCATGCTCGCGCGCCAGCTTGCGCAACGAAGGCGGCACTGCGGAAGGGACTGCTGCGGGTGGAGCCGTAATTTGGGCCGCTGCTTCGGTGTCGATCTGCGCGATCAGTTCATTGCTGGTTACTTTTTCGCCATCGCGCTTGATGATTTTAATCAGCACGCCGGACTTGCTCGCGGGCAGTTCCAGCACCACCTTGTCGGTCTCAATATCGATCAGGTTTTCGCCCTCGCTCACCGCCTCCCCCTCGTGCTTGTGCCAGGTCAGCAAGGTCGCTTCGGAGACGGATTCGGACAGTTGCGGCACTTTCACATCAATTTGCATGGCGTCTGGCTCCTGGATTGTTCTTCACGTCGAGATCGGAGCGGAAGGCGGCTTCGACCACCGCCTTCTGCTGTTCCTGGTGCACCGCCAGATAGCCCGCAGCGGGCGCGGCAGACGAAGCACGCAGCGCGTAATCGAGGCGCATGCCGGGGCGCAGATGGCGCAGCAGATAATGCTGGATGCGATGCCACGCGCCCTGGTTGCCCGGTTCTTCCTGGCACCACACCAGTTCGGCGGCATTCGGATAGGCATCGATTTGTGCTACGAAGTCATCATGCGGGAACGGGTAAAGCTGTTCGATGCGGATGATCGCCATGTCCTGAATCCCCTTGCCGCGCCGCGCCGCGAGCAGGTCGTAATACACTTTGCCGCTGCACGCGATGATGCGCCGCACCTTACCGTTGTCCAGCGTGTCCGTTTCGGCGATCACCGGCTGAAATTTCCCCTGCGTGAATTCAGCGAGCGGCGAAGCGGCGTCCTTGCTGCGCAACAGGCTCTTGGGAGTGAACACGATCAGCGGCTTGCGCATCGGGCGCAACATCTGGCGGCGCAGCAGATGGAACATCTGCGCGGCGGTGGAAGGCACGCACACCTGGATGTTGTAGTCGGCGCACAGTTGCAGATAGCGCTCGATGCGCCCCGAGGAATGCTCCGCGCCCTGCCCCTCATAGCCGTGCGGCAGCAGCATCACCAGCCCGCACAGCCTCCCCCACTTCACCTCGCCGGACGCGATGAACTGGTCGATCACCACCTGCGCACCGTTCGCGAAATCGCCGAACTGCGCCTCCCACAGCACCAGCGAATCCGGCTCGGCAGTGGCATAGCCGTATTCGAACCCGAGCACCGCTTCTTCGGACAGCAGCGAATCGATCGCGATGAAATCCGCCTGGCCGGGCGCGAGGTGCTGCAGCGGCGTGTAAACGCCTTCGTCCCCCTCCTTGTGATCCTGGTCATGCCAGGTGGCGTGGCGATGGAAGAACGTGCCGCGCCGGCTGTCCTGCCCGGACAGCCGCACCGGATAACCCTCGGTGAGCAAGGTCGCATAGGCGAGGTTTTCCGCCATGCCCCAGTCCAGCGGCAAATCCCCGCGCGCCATCGCAATGCGGTCTTCGACGATTTTTTGCACGCGCGAATGCAGAACGAAATTCTGCGAGTTACCGTCTTGCGACGGCATCCCTGCCAGAACCTTTGCCGGCGCAGTGGTCAGCGGCACGGCCAGTTGCTGCAAACGTTGCAGCGGCACGGTGGTATCCACCGGGGTGTTCCATGCGATGTCGTGCTGCAACTTTTTCCAGTCTGAGGCTAATTTACTGTCGTGTTTTTCCAGCGCGGGCTGGATCGAATTGCGCCCCTCATCCATCGCGTTGCGATAATCCGCAATCATCGCGTCCGCTTCGCCGGCCTGGATCACGCCCTGCTCCGTCAAACGCTGCGCATACAATGCGCGCGTGCCGGGATGCTGGCGGACAAAGCGATACATGAGCGGTTGCGTGACCAGCGGCTCATCCTGCTCGTTGTGGCCCAGCTTGCGGAAACACACCAGGTCGATCACCACGTCCTTGTGGAACTGCATGCGGTAATCCAGCGCGATCTCCGTCACCAGCAGCACCGCACCGGGATCGTCCGCGTTCACATGAAAAATCGGCGCATCGACCATCTTCGCGACATCGCTGCACCAGGTGCTGGAACGCGTGTCGCGCATATCGGATGCGGTGAAACCGATCTGGTTGTTGATGACGACATGCACCGTGCCGCCGGTATGATAGCCGCGCGTTTGCGACATGCTCAGCGTTTCCATCACCACACCCTGGCCGGCAAACGCCGCATCGCCGTGCAGCAGGATCGGTATGACTTTCGAACCGTCAAAGTCCTTGCGGCGATGCTGGCGCGCGCGCACCGAGCCTTCCACCACCGGATTGACGATTTCCAGATGCGACGGATTGAACGCCAGCGCGATATGCAGTTCGCCGCCCGGCGTGGCAATGTCGGCGGAAAAACCCTGATGGTATTTCACGTCGCCGGAAGCCAGGTGCTCGGTGTGGATGCCCTCGAATTCGGCGAACAGCACCTTCGGCTGTTTGCCGAGTATGTTCACCAGCACGTTCAGCCGTCCGCGATGCGCCATGCCGATCACGGCTTCCTGTACGCCCTGTGCGCCGCAGCGTTGCAGCAGATGATCGAGCAGCGGAACCAGCGTCTCGCCGCCTTCCAGCGAGAAGCGTTTCTGCCCGACATATTTGGTATGCAGATAGCGTTCCAGCGTCTCGGCGGCGGTCAGCCGTTCCAGGATGCGGCGGCGCTGCGCCGCATCGTAGCCGGCCTGCCCGCGCACGCTTTCCAGGCGATTCTGGATCCAGCGTTTCTGCGCCACAGCGCCGATATACATGTATTCCGCGCCGATGCTGCCGCAATAAGTCTGGCGCAACAGCTTGAGGATTTCGCGCAACGTCATGCGCGCGCCGCCCACCAGCGATCCGGTAGCGAAGGCGGTATCCATGTCGGCTTCGCCCAGACCGTAATGCGCCGGATCAAGCTCGGCGATCACCGGCTTGGCATAGCGGTTAAGCGGGTCGAGATCGGCAGCGTGCATGCCGAGGAAACGATATGCATTGATGAGTTGCAACACAAGAGCCTGCTTGCATTCCAGGTTGGCATCCGGGATTGCTGCATTACCGGTCGGCGCTTTCGGCAAGGCCGCGAAAGCGAGCTGGATGGCGCTGTGCGCCACATCGTGCGCACCGTCCGCCAAAGCCGGCAGCGCGTCGAAATAGGCGCGCCATTCATTCGGCACAGCGTTTGGATCAACCAGATATTGCTCGTACAGTTCTTCGATGAAGGGCGCATTCGCGCCGAACAACAAAGAAGTGTCGCGCATGGCCTGCATGTAGTTTTCTTCTGGTACGGCCATTAGATGGGCTTTCCGGACTTAACCAAAAAACGACAACCAGCCACGGATGGACACAGATTTACACTGATAAAACACAGTGCCGGCAAACAGTAATCCGTGAATATCCGTGTTCATCCGTGGCTAATAAAAATTTCTAGCGGCTGCCAACCGGCACGTAATCGCGCCGCGTCGCACCCACATACAACTGGCGCGGACGGCCGATTTTATGGTCGTGATCGACCATCATCTCGTTCCATTGCGAAATCCAGCCGATGGTGCGCGCCACCGCAAAAATCACCGTGAACATATTGACCGGGATGCCCAGCGCGCGCAGCACGATGCCGGAATAGAAATCCACGTTCGGATACAACTTGTGTTCGATAAAATACGAGTCGCTCAACGCGACGCGCTCCAGTTCCATCGCCAGTTCGAACAGCTTGTCGTTTTCCAGTCCCAGTTCTTTCAGTACCTCATGGCAGGTTTCGCGCATCACCGCCGCACGCGGGTCCATGTTCTTGTAGACGCGATGGCCAAAGCCCATCAGGCGATATTTTTTGTCCTTCACGCCCTGCACATATTCCTGCACGCGCGAGATATCGCCGATTTCTTCCAGCATATTCAGCGCCGCCTCGTTCGCGCCGCCGTGCGCCGGCCCCCACAATGCGGCGATGCCGGAAGCGATGCAGGCAAACGGGTTCGCCCCGCTCGAACCGGCCAGGCGCACCGTCGAGGTGGAGGCGTTCTGCTCATGGTCGGCATGCAGGATCAGGATGCGCTCCAGCGCGCGCGCCAATACCGGATTGGGCACGTAATCTTCCGCCGGTATCGCGAACATCATCTGCATCAGGTTTTCCGCATAACCGAGCTTGTTCCTCGGATACATGAACGGAAAGCCGGTGTGGTACTTATGCGCCATCGCCGCGATGGTCGGCACCTTGGCGATCAGGCGCATCGCCGAAATCTCGCGGTGCTCGGGATTATTGATGTCCAGCGAGTCGTGATAGAACGCCGACAGCGCGCCAACCACGCCGACCATCACCGCCATCGGGTGCGCATCGCGGCGGAAGCCGGAATAGAAGCG
>JAUYGW010000289.1 GCA_030690245.1 Gallionella sp.
CATGCTCATCAGCATCGTTGAAAACGACATCCTCTTTGACGAAGCGCTCAAGGGCAGGATCGGTGATGAGTCGATCTGGATGATCGTCCAGAACATCGGTAATGAAGCCGGCATTGACTGCGCTTTCCGAGTCCACCTGTCCATGCTGATATTCCATATGGACCAGGAGATACATTGCCGGCAAGCTGATGGTCGCGATGGCGAGCAGCAGCATTGCCAATCCGGCGACCAGCGAGGTGAAGGTGAATTTCCTTAAATATGTCATTTTTGTAGTGGCATCTGAGAAGACAAGATAGCCACAGTCTTTATCCAGTTTGTCACACTTACGAATAGGCGCGAGTTCAAACACGGACGGCGTTTCAACCGCACGAATCCAATTATCGTACCCCAATCATCATCAAAACCCTCGATTTATTACGCCGATGTGTGGCGTGGTAGCCCTGCCGTCTAGGCCTTGCCTGTTGGCGCCGACGCCGAATTGACCCCAGTGCCGATTTCATCTGACCCATGTGCAACGCCAGCCAGATCCCGCGCAGCCCCACGCAGAGCTAGGGCTTGCCAGGCATGTGCTTCCGAGCAAGATGCAGAATGCAACCGACAGCCCGCAGTTCGGAGTGAGCGGTCTGAAGCAAGCAGTCTGGATTGCTCTACTTCCGTCTTCAGTTTTTTTGCGTCATTCAAGTTCCATGATCGAATGTCCTCAGTGGTCAAGTCCGGGTACTTCAGGTAGTGAAATCATCACCACACTGCCGACTTTCCCGCGTACCGCTGAACGGGCGGTTCGAAGCAACCTGATCGAAAAATTGTGCGACCGCAATGGGTCGGCTGCAAACCGCTGTGGTCTTTTGAAGTCCGTGGCCGAGGAATTCGGCACTTTTCACTTGAACGGCTCAGAAACCCCAAGCGGCCTCTCATCCCGCACGAAATATCAAGAATTCACGGGTATTTAGGCCGTGATGTTCGCAACCACACGGTCAACGCAGGGTTCCTTTTCACCTACGGGCAACGTAGCGCATCGTTGGTTTGACAGCGTCAAGCCCCTCAAGACGTGCATGAACCGAGCAGGACCAGACCGTCAGGCTGCTACCGCAGTCCCGGCAGGCT
>JAUYGW010000299.1 GCA_030690245.1 Gallionella sp.
GTGCGCTGTGCGCACGACTCCCTGAATCACGTCGTGCGCACAGCGCACGCTACGCTGGCTAAACAAGTTTTTCTCCAATAATTCTTACTTCCGGGTGCAGGTCTATACCGGTCTGTTGCCGCACCACCGCTCGTACTTCATTGATCAGATTCTCGATATCCGCCGCCGTCGCTTCGCCCGTGTTCACGATGAAGTTGGCGTGCTTCTCCGACACCTGTGCACCGCCGACCTGCCTGCCCTTCAGACCGCACTGCTGGATCAGCCGCGCCGCATGGTCGCCCGGCGGGTTGCGGAACACCGATCCGGCATTGGGCAGGTTCAGCGGCTGGCTGGCGATGCGCTTGCCGAGCAGCGCCTTGACCTCCTGCCGCGCAATGCCGCCGTCGCCCGCCTCGAACTTCAGCCATGCGGCGACGAAAAATTCTTCCGAGGATCGAGGATTGAGGATCGAGGATTGAGTAACATCAGCCCGCTCTTCGATCCTCGTTCCTCGCTCCTCGATCCTCTTCACATGCCGGTAGCCGATTTCATAATCTCCTGCCGTGCGCATGCGTACTTCACCGTGCCGGTTCACCACCTGCACGCACAGCACTTTTTCCCAAATCTCGCTGCCATAGCAGCCAGCATTCATCGCCAGCATGCCGCCGACCGTGCCGGGGATGCCGGCGCAAAATTCTGCGCCGCGCAAGTTGTGCAAGGCGGCGAAGCGCGCCAACTTCGCGCCCGGCACACCGGCTTCGGCATAGATGCTGCCGTCAGCTTCGAGGCGCAGTTCTCCCAGTGCGCCGTGCAGCAGCAACACCGTGCCGCACAACCCGCCGTCGCGCACCAGCAGGTTGCTGCCCAGGCCCAGCACATGCAGCGGCTCATCGGCCGGCAAGCCGCGCAGAAATACGAGCAGATCGTCGAGGTCGGCGGGCCGGTACATGCGCTCGGCCGCGCCGCCCGCGCGCCAGCTCGTATGGCGGCTCATGGGCACGTCGCAGCGCATCTCTCCGCGCAGACCTTCCGTCTTGAACTGTTTCGGTTCGCTCATATTCATGGCTGGTTGTTCATTTGCATCAGCGTGCCGGGCACGCCGCCGATCGTGCCCGCGCCCATCGTGATCACCACATCGCCGTCGCGCGCCATCTGCATGATGGCCTGCGGCATATCCTGAATGCTCTCGACAAACACCACCTCACCCTGTCCGGCGACGCGCAACGCATGCATCAGCGCGCGCCCGTCCGCCGCGACGATGGGCGGCTCGCCCGCCGCATACACTTCCGCCAGCAGCAGCGCGTCCACGCCGCACAACACCTTCACGAAATCCTCGAACAGGTCGCGGGTGCGCGTGTAACGGTGCGGCTGGAAGGCCAGCACCAGCCGCCTGCCGGGGAATGCGCCGCGCACCGCCGCCAGCGTGGCGGCCATTTCCACCGGATGGTGGCCGTAGTCGTCGATAAGAGTAAAGCTTCCTCTTCCGCATTTGGAAGAGGAATCGATTGCTCTCTCTCCCGCAGGCGGGAGAGAGTTGGAGAGAGGGTAGTCGGACAACGCAATTTCACCATACCGCTGAAACCTCCGCCCCACGCCCTGGAATTCGGCCAAAGCCGCAACGATGGCGTCATCCGCGACGCACACCTCCAGCGCGATCGCGATCGCTGCCAGCGCGTTCAACACATTGTGTACCCCGGCCAGATTCAGCGTGATATCCAGGTCTTTCGGCGTGCCATTCTGGCGGCATTCGGCGGTGAAGCGCATCTGCCCGCCCTGATGGCGCACGTTCACCGCACGGATCATCGCGCCCTCGCTGAGGCCGTAAGTGCATACCGGCTTGCTGATGCGCGGCAGGATTTCGCGCACGTTGGCGTCGTCGATGCACAGCATCGCCATGCCGTAGAACGGCAGGTGCTCTACGAAGTCCACGAACGCCTGCTTGAGCCTGCCGAAATCGTGGCCGTAGGTCTCCATGTGGTCGGCATCGATGTGGGTGAGCACCGCGATGCTCGGCTGCAAATACAGGAACGACGCATCCGATTCGTCGGCCTCGGCGACG
>JAUYGW010000301.1 GCA_030690245.1 Gallionella sp.
GAGCATTTCCTCGCCGAATACAAGGCCGGGCGCACGCCCAACCCGGACATCCTGTGCAATTCTGAAATCAAGTTCAAGGCGTTTCTCGACCATGCCATTCAGCTGGGTGCGGATGTCATCGCCACCGGGCACTACGCGCAGGTGCGCGAGGTGGATGGCCTGTTCCAGTTGCTCAAGGCCGATGACGACAGCAAGGATCAAAGCTACTTCCTGCATCGCCTGAACCAGTCGCAGCTGGGCCATGCGATGTTTCCGCTCGGCAAATTGCTGAAGTCCGAAGTGCGCGTGATTGCCGAGCAGCATGGGTTATCCAACTACGCCAAGAAAGACAGCACCGGCATCTGCTTCATCGGCGAACGCCCGTTCCGCGAATTCCTCAACCGCTATCTGCCGACCCAGCCCGGCGAGATGCGTACTCCGGACGGCAAGGTAGTCGGCCAGCATATCGGGCTGTCGTTCTACACCATCGGCCAGCGCCAAGGCCTGGGCATCGGCGGAGCAAAAGAAGCCTCCGGCGAACCGTGGTTTGTGGCGGGCAAGGACATGGCGGACAACCGCCTGATCGTGGTGCAGGGACACGACCACGCCGCACTGCTGAGCAACCGGCTGACCGCACTGGACAGCCACTGGATCAGCGGCACTGCACCGCAACCCAACCATCCCTATGCCGCCAAGACGCGCTACCGGCAGGCCGATGCGCCGTGCCATCTCACGGCACTAAACGGCGGCCGCTGCTCGTTCGAGTTCAACCAGCCGCAATGGGCGGTCACGCCCGGACAGTCGGTGGTGCTCTACGACGGCGAGGTCTGCCTGGGCGGCGCAATCATCACGTAGGATGGGTTGAGGCCACAGGCCGATACCCATCTCTCCCGCAACGATGGGTATCGCTACGCTCCACCCATCCTACGGCTTTCGCGTAAAATGTGACTTTTAACCGTAGGGTGGACTGTGCCCACCATGTCGGGCACAGCCCGACCTACAACTTATCCGGCTTAGGGTTTAATCATGACCACACTCACCAAACTCACCGCCCTCTCCCCGCTCGACGGGCGCTACCACGGCAAAGTGGATGCGTTGCGCGATTACTTCAGCGAATTCGGTCTGATCCGTTTCCGCGTGCTGATCGAAATCGAGTGGCTCAAGGCGCTCAGCGCGCAGGCCGACATTCCCGAAATCGCGCCGTTTTCCGCCGCGACCCTCGCGCAGCTGGATGCGCTCAACACGAACTTCAGCGAGGACGATGCGGTCGCGATCAAGGCCATCGAAAAGCGCACCAACCACGACGTGAAGGCGGTGGAATACTGGCTGCGCGAAAACCTGTCCGGCAACCCGGAAACCGCAAAGGCTCTGGAATTCATCCACTTCGCCTGCACCTCGGAAGACATCAACAACCTCAGCCACGCGCTGATGCTCAAGGGCGCGCGCGAAGCGGTGCTGCTGCCCACCCTGCAGGTGCTGATCGGTCGATTGAAAGAACTCGCGCACCAGCATGCCGACCTGCCGATGCTGTGCCGCACCCACGGGCAGACCGCCACGCCGAGCACGCTCGGCAAGGAAATGGCGAACGTCGCGTACCGCCTGCAACGCGCCGAACAGCGCCTCGCCGCAACGGAAATCCTCGGCAAGATCAACGGCGCGGTGGGCAACTACAACGCGCATCTGGCCGCCTATCCGGACGTGGACTGGGAAGCCTTCGCGCAACGCTTCGTCAGCGCACGCGGCATCGCCTTCAACCCCTACACCATCCAGATCGAGACGCACGACTACATGGCGGAACTGTTCGACGCGTATGCGCGCATCAACACCATCCTGATCGACCTGAACCGCGACATCTGGGGATATATCTCGCTCGGCTTTTTCAAGCAGAAAGTGGTGGCGGGCGAGGTCGGCTCATCCACGATGCCGCATAAAGTAAATCCAATAGACTTCGAGAATTCGGAGGGCAATCTCGGGCTGGCGAACGCGCTGCTGCGCCACTTCAGCGAGAAGCTGCCGGTTTCGCGCTGGCAGCGCGACCTCACCGATTCCACCGTGTTGCGCAACATGGGCGTGGCGCTGGGCTACACCCTGCTCGGCTACGAATCCTGCCTGAAGGGCCTGCACAAACTGGAAGCCAACCCGCAGCGCGTGACGGAAGACCTGGACGCCAGCTGGGAAATCATGGCCGAGCCGATCCAGACCGTGATGCGCCGCTACGGCATCGAGAACGCCTACGACAAGCTCAAGGAACTGACGCGCGGCCAGAGCGGCATCAACCGCGCCTCGCTGCAAGCCTTCATCGCAACGCTGGATATCCCCGCAGCGGAAAAACAGCGCCTGCTGCAACTCAGCCCGGACACCTATACCGGCAAGGCGGCGGAACTGGCGAAGCGCATTTAATCCCGGTTCACTCTCAAGTCATGGGGATTTGCCCGCAATCGATAATTGCGGGCACAGCGGCATTTCAAAAAACCCGTGTCATTCCCGCAAAATACCCATGTCATTCCCGCGAAATACAAAGTATCCTAGCCGCTGAAGTTAGGTACGGGTAGCCCTAAACATGCATCTTGAATGTCGGGGTAATTGATTGGTTCATCTTCCTGGAGGGTAATCATGTCATATGGCTTGGTATTTGCGTTGTTGTGTGCGGTAGCGGCACTCTTGTACGGCGTGGCTTCGATCAAATGGATTCTGGGTAAATCAACCGGCAGCGCGAGAATGCAGGAAATCGCCGCTGCGGTGCAGGAAGGCGCTTCCGCCTACCTGAACCGGCAATACACCACCATCGCCATGGTCGGCGCAGTATTGTTCGCCATCATCCTCTTCGCATTGGGCTGGCAAACCGCCATCGGCTTCGCGATCGGCGCGGTACTCTCCGGCGCGGCAGGTTTCATCGGCATGCATGTGTCGGTACGAGCCAATGTGCGCACCGCCGAAGCGGCCAAGGAAAGTTTGAACGCGGCGCTGAACGTATCCTTCAAGGGCGGCGCTATCACCGGCATGCTGGTGGTGGGTCTGGGGCTGCTGGGCGTGGCGGGCTATTACGCCTTTCTGACCTCCACCGGCGCGAACGCTGCCGAAGCGACCCATGCGCTGGTCGGGCTGGCCTTCGGCGGCTCGCTGATTTCCATCGTCGCCCGGCTCGGCGGCGGCATCTTCACCAAGGGTGCTGACGTCGGCGCCGATCTGGTGGGCAAGGTCGAAGCCGGCATCCCCGAGGACGACCCGCGCAATCCTGCGGTGATCGCCGACAACGTCGGCGACAACGTCGGCGACT
>JAUYGW010000321.1 GCA_030690245.1 Gallionella sp.
CAGCACCTCCAGAGCCTGCTGCGGTTCGTTTTTCTGCAACAACTGCGCCTCCAGCGAGGCGGCCATATCCCACTCCGGGCGCAGGCTGCGCGCCTGCCGCACCTCGCTTAACGCAAGCGGGTCGCCGCCGGCCTGCTGCGCCAGTTGCGCCACCGACCAGTGTGCCTCGGCAACCTGCGGATAGGGCTGCGCGAGATCGCGCATCAGCTTCAATGCGGCGGGCTTGTCGGGGTAGGGGGCGACCAGTTGGAAAACCTGCATGAATCCGCTGCCGGGATTCGCTTTTTCCGCTTCCAGCAACTTCGCCAGTTCCGGTTGCGCCTCATCCGGTTTTCCGCCGCGCAACAATATCGAAGCCAGCATGCGCCTCGCCAAAGGCGAAGCCGGTTCGATTTCCTGCCATTGCCTGAATGCTTCGACCGACTTGGCCATGTCGCCGGACTCGAAGGCCATTTGTGCGGCGCGTCTTGCCAGGCGCGGATCGCGGGTTTTCCTGGCGATATCCGCGCTGCCTTCCACGGCCAATGCCTTGTGCCCGCGCTGATTGGCGATCTCGGTCAGCAGGAATTCGTAGAGCAACTCGTCGCTCAACTCGACATTGGGCAGCACCGGCACGGCTTCCGCCTGCGGCTCGGCGGGCTGCACCGGCGCGGTGCGCTGGGGCGCCTGCGCGCAGGCGGTGAGCAGCAAACTGCCGGCGATAAGGTAACTTGGAGCCCATTTCAGCAGGTCTCGTACTCCGCGTTGGGCCTGGGCGCGGATGGATGCAAGGCGCAGCGCGCAGCCAATGGTTATTCCATTGGCAAGCGGTGCAACGCCGCAGGCGCCGCACCCAGGCACAACCCGAAGGGCCGTTTGCCTGCGGGCGCACTGCGGCGTTGCGGTCTGCTTGTGGAGAATGACTACACTGCGCAGCCCGCGCCTTGCACTGCATCCCGCAGGCAAACGGCGCGGAGTACGAAACCTGCTGAAATGGGCTCTTAATGGATTCATGACAATACTGCTGTTGAGGCGGGCACACATATTAGCAAAATCCGGAGCACGGCATGATGGCGGTAACGGCGTTTCTTCCGGAACGGGTGAACCTGATTTATTGAAAACCTTGGCTAGCCACAGATTTTCACGGATAAACACGGATAAAACATCGTGCTATGAGGGGCTGGCCTTCGGGCGTTCGGCCAAAAGTCCGTCGGCTCACATGACCGATATTTGGATGGTTAGCAGCAACACTTTGTTCATCTGTGTCGATCCGTGTTCATCCGTGGCTCATCTGCCTTTTTCAGGTTGGTTGATATTGCCTTATTTCTCCAGCCAGTCCTGCAGAAACGCCCATTGCTCCAGCTCGCGCTCGGCGAGGTAGGGCGGCAGGTCGAACAGGGATTTCCCCTCGAAGGCGGCATTCACATAGACCTGCGTTTCACGCAGGTAGGCCAGGATCGGCAGGTCGAGGGTGGCGAGGAAATGTTCCAGCGCCCAGGCGGCCTTGGTGCGCATCTCCATGCGCATGCCGACGACGCCGATGTGGCATTTGTTCTTGCGCACCGTCTTTTCCTCGGCCAGTGCTTGCAGGAAGTCGCGGCTGGCTTGCAGGTCGAACAGGGAAGGGGCGACCGGCACGATGATCTTGTGCGCCAGCTTGACGGCATGGTCGAGGTTCTTGCCATGCAGGCCGGCGGGCGAATCGATCACCAGCCAGTCATTCGGCCGGCCATGCGCTTTTTTGGAGTCGAGCGTGCGGATATGCGGCAGATCGGCGGGGCGCGTGGCGAGCCACAATGCGGAGGATTGTTGCCGGTCCAGGTCAAGCATCGCCACCTGCTGGCCGCGGTTGGCAAGATAGCCGGCAATATTGACCGACAGCGTGGTCTTGCCGCTGCCGCCCTTCGGATTCGCAATCAGAACAGTTTTCATTTTGCCCATGCTCCCTGAGTATTGACGGCGTTTACCTGCGGCTTCCCAGCAGCGACCCCAGCACGCCGCGGATGATCCGCCGCCCGACTTCCGATCCGATGGCGCGCGCGGCACTCTTGGCGAGCGCTTCGGCGGCGCCTTCGCGGCGGCCGGAAGAGCCGCTGCCGAAGATGCCGCCCAGCATCCCGCCAACACTGCCGGTTTGCGGCTGCGCGGCAAGCTGTTTTTCGTTGGCGCGCTGCTTGAGGATTTCGTAGGCGGAATCGCGATCCACGGCTTTTTCGTAATGCCCGGCGAGCAGCGAACCCTGCATCAGGGTCTTGCGTTCGGCCTCGGTGATCGAGCCGATTTGGGCCTGCGGCGGCACGATCAGCGCGCGTTCCACGATGCCGGGAGTGCCTTTCTCGTCGAGGCAGGAGACCAGCGCCTCGCCGACGCCGAGCTCGGTGATGACTGCGGCTTCATCGAGTTTCGGATTGTCGCGCATGGTTTCGGCGGCGGCTTTCACCGCCTTCTGGTCGCGCGGGCTGAAGGCGCGCAGCGCGTGCTGGATGCGGTTGCCGAGCTGGCCCAGCACCTTGTCCGGCACGTCGGCGGGATTCTGCGTGACGAAATAAATGCCCACGCCCTTGGAGCGGATCAGGCGCACCACCTGTTCGATCTTGTCGAGCAGCGCGGCGGGCGCGTCGTTGAACAACAGATGTGCCTCGTCGAAGAAGAACACCATTTTGGGTTTTGCGAGGTCGCCCGCTTCCGGCAGGTT
>JAUYGW010000324.1 GCA_030690245.1 Gallionella sp.
GGCCTCGCGCGGCATCGAGGACATCTACGAGCTGACCTATATCCGCAAGGACGGCAGCCGCTTCCCGGCGGTCGTGTCGGTCACCGCGCTGCGCGACGCTCAAAACGCCATCATCGGCTATCTGCTGATCGGCACCGACAACACCGCGCGCAAACAGGTCGAGGCAGAGCAAAAGAAGCTCGATCAGCGCCTACGCGACCAGCAGTTTTACACCCGTTCACTGATCGAATCCAACATCGACGCGATCATGACCACCGATCCTTCCGGCATCATTACCGACGTCAACAAACAGATGGAAGCGCTCACCGGTTGCACGCGCGACGAACTGATCGGTGCACCGGTCAAGAACTTCTTCACCGATCCGGATCGGGCAGAGACTGCCATCAAGCTGGTGCTGAGCGAAAAGAAGATCACCGACTACGAGCTCACCGCGCGCGCCAGGGACGGCAAGGAAACCGTGGTGTCCTACAATGCGACCACTTTCTACGACCGGGATAGAAACCTGCAAGGGGTATTCGCCGCTGCGCGCGACATCACCGAGCGCAATCGTCTGGATCAGGCATTGCAGGAGAAAAATGTTGAGCTGGAGAGCGCCAGATATGTAGCGGAAAAAGCCAACCTCGCCAAATCCGATTTTCTTTCCAGCATGAGCCATGAACTGCGCAGCCCGCTCAATGCGATCCTTGGATTTGCCCAGCTGATGGAGACCGATTCTCCGCCGGCAACGCCCGCCCAAAAGGAAAGCATTGCCCAGATTCTCCAGGCGGGATGGCATCTGCTGAAGCTGATCAATGAAATACTCGACCTCGCGAAAGTCGAGTCCAGGCAGGTTCCACTGTCGGAGGAGCCGGTGTTGCTGGCTGAAGTCTTGCTCGAATGCCAGGCCATGATCGAACCGCAGGCACAACAGCGAGACATCAAGCTGGCCTTTCCCAAACTTGATACCCCCTACTTTGTCCGCGCCGATCGCACCCGGTTGAAACAGGTTCTGATCAACCTGCTTTCCAACGCGATCAAATACAACGTCAAGCGGGGGACGGTCGCGGTGGAATGCACCGAAAGCGCGCCGGGGCGCATTCGCGTGAGCATCAGGGACACTGGCGCGGGGCTGTCTCCGGAACAGCTTGCGCAGCTCTTTCAGCCGTTCAACCGTCTCGGGCAGGAGGCTGGCGGCGAGGAAGGCACAGGTATCGGTTTGGTGGTGGCCAAGCGGCTGGTCGAACTGATGGGGGGTGCCATCGGCGTGAAGAGCACCGTCGGGGCAGGCAGCGTGTTCTGGTTCGAACTCGCCTCGATTGCTGAGCCGTTCCTTTCCATGGAAGGCAGCGACGTGGCGGTATTGCCACAACCGCAGGTGTCTCGCGGGGTGCGGCTGCACACCCTGCTCTATGTCGAGGACAATCCGGCGAACATGAAACTGGTCGAGCAACTCATCGCGCGTCACCCCGACATGCGCCTGCTGACCGCCGTGAACGGGAATAGTGGCATCGAAATGGCGCGCGCATCCCAGCCGGATGTGATCCTGATGGATATCAATCTACCCGGCATCAACGGCTTTGAAGCCCTGAAAATCCTGCGCTCAGACCCGGGCACAGCGCACATTCCGGTTATTGCCGTCAGCGCCAACGCAATGCCGCTTGACGTCCAAAGAGGCCTGAAGGCTGGTTTCTTCCGCTATATAACCAAGCCGATCAAGGTCAATGAGTTCATGGAGGCGCTGGATGTGGCGCTGGAATTTGCGGAACAATAGCGATCAAAGCGGATAAGGACGAAGGTCATTGGTCAACCTAGCCGATATTCTGAACGCCAGAATCCTGATCGTCGACGATCATGAAGCCAATGTGCTGCTGCTGGAGCAAATGCTGCGCGGCGCCGGCTATGTTTCCGTCACGTCCACGATGGATCCATGCGAAGTCTGCGAACTGCACCGCAAAAACCGTTATGACTTGATCCTGCTCGATCTCCAGATGCCCGGCATGGACGGTTTCCAGGTGATGGAAGAGCTGAAGGAAATCGAAATAGGCGGCTACCTCCCGGTCCTCGTGATCACCGCCCAACCGGATCACAAACTGCGCGCACTGAAAACCGGAGCGAAGGATTTCGTCAGCAAACCATTTGAGCTGGCCGAGGTGCTGGCACGCGCGCACAACATGCTGGAAGTGCGCCTGCTGCATGAGGAGACTCGCAATTACAGCAAAATGCTCGAATCTCTGGCGCTGAATGACCCTTTGACGGGGCTTGCGAACAGACGGCTTCTGGCCGACAGGATGTCGATGGCCCTGGTTCATGCACGAAGGAACAAGTGCGCCATGGCGGTGGTATATGTGGATCTGGACGGATTCAAGCATATCAACGACACATTGGGGCACGGCGCCGGGGACGTTCTGCTTAAAAAGGTTGCGGAGCGCTTGGTGGCGACGGTGCGCGAAGATGATACCGTCGCGCGCCTCGGCGGTGATGAGTTTGCAATAGTCCTGTGGCAAGTCAGCGGGGCCGGCGATACGGCTGCGGTGGCGTTAAAAGTGATCGAGGCGGTGGCGGAACCCTATGTCCTGAATGGCCATCCCGCCGGCATAACCGCCAGCGTAGGCGTCAGCATCTACCCCGCCCATGGCGAGGACGCGGACATGCTGATGAAGAACGCAGATCAGGCCTTGTACGAGGCCAAGCATGCAGGCAAAAACGCCTACCGAATCTCGGAATGCACCGCTCTGAAGAAATAACGAACCAAAACTTTCGTGGCAAGCGCCTCCACCCTTCTTAACAATAAAACCCTGATCGTTGACGGTCAGCAGGTCAACATCCTTGCGCTACGCGGCGCCATCGATGTCAAGGGTAAGGGGCGAAAGCCCCGACAATACGCGCAGGCTGGTTCAACCGGTTTTGTGTGCGCCACCGAACAGAGCGTATCGCTGCAAACGAGATAACCTTCAACAAATCTCATTTTCCGCGCACAAGAATACTGCCATGAATATCACCTTGAGTAATCCCGCTGACAGATTTCACAATCATCTTCTGCATCCGACGGTTTGAGCGCTAGGCGCAGGTGGCATCGATATGACAACGACCGGCAACCTTGTTTCAACCTTGTGGCGGCTGAAAACTGTTAGCGTAGCGCTTGCATGTGTCTTTGCCGCAGGCCAGGCACAGGCGAATGGCACGGACCCATCCGTGGTTGCGGGTCAGGCCAGCTTCTCCGCTGCGGGCAGCTCGCTGAGCATCACCAACAGCCCTGGGGCCATCATCAACTGGCAGGGGTTCTCGATCGGCGCGAGCGAAACCACCAGCTTCATCCAGCAAAGCGCCGCATCGAGCGTCCTCAATCGCGTCATCGGCCCCAATCCTTCACTCATCCTCGGCACGCTCACCTCGAATGGCCGGGTCTTCCTGATCAATCCGAGCGGCATCCTGGTCGGGCAGGGCGCACGCATCGACGTGGCCGGACTGGTGGCCTCAACGCTCAACCTCAGCAACCAGGACTTTCTCACGGGCCGCCTCAACTTCGCGCCAAATCCGCTTGCCGGCACGGTCGAAAACCAGGGCAGCATCACCACGCCTACTGGTGGCAGCGTCTATCTGGTCGGAACTAACGTCAGCAACAGCGGCATCATCAACAGCCCGCAGGGCGACGTGATCCTGGCCGCCGGCCAGTCGGTAAATATTTTAGACACCAGCACGCCGGGGGTAAGGGTAGAAATCACGGCGAGCGATAACACCGCCGTCAACCTCGGCGAGATTCTCGCTCAAAGCGGGGAAATTGGTATTTACGGCGCGGCGCTGCGGAACGCTGGCATCATCAATGCCGACCAGGTGGTGCGCGACGCCAGCGGAAAAATCGTTCTGCGTGCAAAGCAAGACATGACCCTCGAAGCCGGCAGTCGCCTCAGTGCCAACGGCGAACAGGGTGGCGAGATAACGGTTCAGTCCGAAACCGGCACCACGCTGGTGTCGGGTACGATTGAAGCCAAAGGCATGGGCGCGGGACAGACCGGCGGCACGGTACAGGTGCTGGGCGACAAGGTCGGCCTGTTCGATCACGCCAGCATAAATGTGTCCGGCGACGCCGGCGGCGGGACGGTGCTGGTCGGCGGCGACTATCAGGGCAAGAACCCGTTAGTGCAGAATGCCTCGGCGACCTATGTCAGTCCTGACGCGAGCATTAAGGCCGACGCCATCACCGGCGGCAACGGCGGCAAGGTGATCGTGTGGGCAGATGACGTCACACGATTCCAGGGCAACATCAGCGCGCGCGGTGGGGATCAGTCCGGCGACGGGGGATTTGTCGAGGTATCCGGGAAGCACTACCTGGATTTCGGCGGCATAGTTGATACCCGCGCGCCGATGGGCCAAGACGGGACCTTGCTCCTCGACCCGGATGAAATCCACATCATCAATGCTGCCGGCGGTGCTACCCTTGCAATGACTTGCCTTGGTGGTGGTGACTGTACGACGCCTACGGGGACCGGCCCCTACGTTGACTTTGCCCCTTCTGCCACTGTTGGAACCTTGCCCGACCACACGATTAATCAGCAGTTGGCGCTTGGCAATGTCACGGTTCAGACATCGACTGGCGGCATATTTATTTCGAACGTTAACAGCACAGTTACATTGGGCCCGACCACCGGTGCGACGGATGTTGCCGGCGGCAATGCCGCGTCGAATGCCAATACGCTGACTTTAAATTCCGCCACAGATATTTCGTGGGACGCAACCTGGTCGTACAGAAATCTCGGGCAGCTCACGCTGCTCGCCAATAGCGGCAGCATCGCGGGCGTGGGCGCGCTTATGCTCGTGGATGTTTCGCCGGTTCTGATGCAAGCGGCGACCTACATCGGCTTATCGTTTGTGCCGGTGGCCATTTCGGGCAATGGCGGCAACGTAACGATCAGCGCCGGGACCTCGGCCGCACTTGGCAACATCACCTCAGGCGCAGGCACGATTTCAGCAACGAGTTCCGGAACCGGAGACATCACGCTCAGTGGCGCTCTTACAACGACGAATTCGGGCACTTCGTCGATTGTGCTGAATTCGACCTCCGGCACCGGCAATGTCATATCCAGCGGTGGCTCGATCAGCACTCCCGGGCGAGCGACGATTTTCA
>JAUYGW010000330.1 GCA_030690245.1 Gallionella sp.
TCTGCCGGTTGATCAGGCGCATGGTGTCCACTGCATCGGCATCGAAGACTTTCAGTTGCGCAGTCAATTGCTCCAGAAGCGTGCCGAGCTGCGCAAGATCCAGAGGCGCCCGATCCATCGTGGCGGCTTCGGACTCGGCCGCACCGGCTTGCAAATAGGCCTCGACCGAAGCGACCGCCTGAACCAGCTCTGTTGCCGCAGCCGCAATTAACTGAGGATAGTTTTCGGCGTCCTCTTCACGGATGGCGTTCTCCAGGTGACGTGCGGTTTCCGCCAAAGCTGCCGCCCCGATGGTTGCGGCGATGCCCTTCAACGTATGCGCAAGACGCTCCGCAGTATTCCGGTCGCCGGTATCGAGTGCGTCCCGTATGGACTGCACGGCCTGGCCCTGATTGGGAATAAACTTCCCGAGCACGGTCAGATAAATACCCTCTTCACCCATGCGAGCTATCGCCTTGTCCGGATCGAGGGCAGGAAATATTCCGGGGACACGCCTTGTCCTGACTTCAGTTCCTTGGGTTTCAGTTCCTCGGGTTGCAGCCGGCGCGCGCTTTGTCCAGCGGGCAAGGGCGGCATACAGCGCATTGTGCTGGATGGGCTTGGTAATATAATCGTTCATGCCCGCAGCCAGGCAATGTTCGCGGTCGCCGGTCATGACATTGGCGGTCATCGCGATGATCGGCAATCCGGCCAGCGCGGGATTTTTCCTGATCTGGCGCGCCGCCTCCAGGCCGTCCATGTTCGGCATCTGTATGTCCATCAGCACCGCATCGAATTCCTGTTGCTGCGCTGCCCGCACGGCCTCGATGCCGTCATGCGCGGAACTGGCCTCTATCCCGGCTTGCATCAACAGCGCGGTCGCCAATTGCCGGTTGAATTCGTTGTCCTCCACCAGCAGAACACGCAAGCCGGAAAGATGGGCGAGGCTGCGGTTGTCATGCGGCATATTCGGGTTGTTCGAATCCGGCGTGGTGCAGCACCCCTCGGGCGGGCAGGTGAAGGGCAGGTTGAAGCCGAAAACGCTGCCCTTTTCCGGCGCGCTTTCCACCCACATCGCCCCGCCCATCAACTCCACGAGATTCTTCGATATCGCCAGACCCAGCCCCGTTCCGCCGTATTTGCGCGTGGTGGAGGCATCGGCCTGACTGAACGATTGGAACAGCCTGCCGATTTGTTCCGGCGCCAGGCCGATGCCGGTATCGCGCACCGTGAAGCCAAGCACAATATGACCGGGAGTCTCGCCGTGGCTGGCAGTCTGGCTTTCCACCCTGACTTGAACCGCAACCTCACCCGTTTCAGTGAACTTGATCGCGTTGCCGACCAGGTTGTTCAATACTTGCCACAGGCGCAACGAGTCGCCAATCAATGACTGCGGAACTTCAGGCTCGTTATCGAACCGCAACGCCAAACCTTTTTCTGCTGCGCGGATGCCGGCAACATCGGCCACGCTGCGCAACACCGCATCAAGCTGGAAGGGCGCTTTCTCTACTTCCAGCTTGCCCGCCTCGACCTTGGAAAAATCCAGGATATCGTTGACGATGCCCAGCAGGGAGTTTGCCGAACGGTAAACTTTTTCCAGATAACCCCGCTGCGCGGGCATCAACTCGGATTGCAGGCACAAATGCGAGAAACCGATGATCGAATTCATCGGGGTGCGGATTTCGTGGCTCATGTTGGCAAGGAACTCGCTCTTGGCCCGGTTGGCGGCTTCGGCGGCAGCCATGGATTTTTTCAGTTCCTGTTCGGTCCGTTTCCGTTCGGTAATATCTTCCTTGACCGCCACAAAATAAGTGACGGCGCCCTTATCGTCGCGGATCGGAGAGATGGTGGCAGCCTCGAAATAACTCTCGCCGTTCTTCTTCTTGTTGTGGAATTCTCCTTGCCAAACTTCGCCGGCCAATATGGTTTCCCACAGCTTCTCGTAGAATTTCGGCGCAAGCGTGCCGGATTGGAGAATGCGCGGATTCTGGCCGATGGCCTCCTGCGCGGTGTAGCCAGTCACTTCGGTAAATTTCGGGTTGACGTATTCGATCGTGCCGTTCAAATCGGTGATGACCACGCTGGCCGGGCTGTTTTCCACGGCCTTGGAAAGCTTGAGCAGTTTTCCCTGAGCCTGTACGCGCTCGGTAATATCCATGAAGGTGACCACGGCGCCGACGACTTTTTCATGATGGAATTGCGGATGCGACCAGCATTCGACGGGGAAGGAGGTGCCGTCGGCGCGCCAGAACACCTCGTCCTCCACGTGCGTATTCACCCCATCCAGGAATGCCTGGTAAACCCGGCATTCTTCCGCGGGGAAAGGCGTCTCATCCGGATACTTGTAGTGAATCAGCTGATGCATGTTCTTGCCGATCAGTTCGTCGGCCTGCCGATAGCCCAGCATCCGGACGCATGATGGATTGCAGAACGTGCAATTCCCGTTCATGTCGATCCCGTAGATCGCCTCGGCGGCAGAATCCAGCAGCAGCCGGAGCCGGGCTTCGCTGATGCGCACCGCCTCCGCTGCCTGCTTGCGCTCGGTGATATCGGTATGCGTGCCGATCATGCGTTGCGGCCTGCCGCCCTCGGCGCGGCTCACTACCATGCCGCGCGCAGACACCCATTTCCAGCTGCCGTCCTTGCACAACATGCGGTAATCCACGGTATAAAACGGCGAATTGCCGTCCAGATACCTTTCCATATCCATCATCGCGTGCCGCAAGTCATCCGGGTTGACGCGCTCGGTCCATTCACCGAGGCTGTTCCACTCCGCATCTGCCGGAAAACCCAGCATCTCCTTGTAGCGTTTGGAATACACCACCTTGCCGGTCTGCATGTCCCAGTCCCACACCCCCTCGCCGGCGCCTTCCAGCGCGAAGCTCCAGCGTTCCTCGCTGTCGCGCAACGCCTGTTCCGCCTGCTGACGCTCGATCTCCGTACCCGCCCTGGCAGCGATGATTTCCAGCACCTCTTTGCGCATCGGTTGCGGAGCAAGCTTGTGACGGAAAATGGCGCAGAGTATGCCATTGACCTTGCCGTCGCTATTTCGTGTAGGTACGCCGATATAGGCTTCCGCGCCCAAATCTGCCAGGTCCTGATCGAGGGGAAATAGCTGGGCGACATTTTCGGAGTATTCCTGGTAGCCTTCGCGGGTGACGACATCGCATGGAGCGCCGTGCAACGAGTATTCGAAATGCTCTATCGGCTTTCCGTCGAGCTGCATGGCCAAAGCCTGTATTCTGCTTTCATTCAACCGCTTGCCGATAATGGCGCAATCTGCCCCAAGCAGGCTGCATAAGATATTTGTCGCTTCCTGATAAAACGATATTCCGACATTCGATGCCGCTGTTCCGGCAAGCGTATGGAATGCGGCTTCTGTCCTCTTGCGCTCGGTGATGTCATGCACCGTGCCGAAGGAACGCAACGGCTTGCCGTCCTCGCCGTAATAGGTCTCGCCCCGCTCATGCGCGTATTTCACCCGCCCGTCCTTCATCAGCAGGCGATGCTCGATGTCATACGGCGTCCGGTTCTGAACCGATTCGAAATAGGCATTGCCCACCCGCTCGCGGTCGTCGGGGTGAACTACCTCCATGAAAGCCTCGTAGGAGGCGCCGAATTTTTCCGGGTCGAGTTCGAAAATCTGGTAGATCTCGTCGGACCAGGTCAGCACGTTGCCGACCAGATCGAGGTTCCAGTCGCCGATATGGGCGACGCGCTGCGCTTGCCTCAACCGGTGTTCGCTGTCCCGCAGGTATTCCTCGGCCCGCTTGCGCTCGGTGATGTCGCGCGCCGAGTTGTAGATCAGGGGTAAGCCTTCGATCTCCACCCTTGTGGCGCTGATCTCGACTTCGATGAGGCTGCCGTCGCGGCGGCGGTGCCGGGTTTCGAAGACAGGGTTGCTCGCGCCCATTGCGGCGAGCTTTGCCAGCAGCTCCTGCTTCGTCCACTGCGCATCCCACTGCGCCACATTCATGGCCAGCATTTCTTCGGCGGTGTAGCCGAGCATGCGGCAGAACGCATCGTTCACCTGCACGATATTGCCCTCGAGGTCGAAAATGTGGATGCCGTCGCTGGCCGTGCGCAACAGCATCTCGTTCTTGCGGCTGGCGCGCTCCAGCGCCGCCGCCGCCTGCAAGGCGCTTGCCCGGGCGGATACCAGGAACCAGGTGAGCAGCGCGAGCAACAGGCTGAAAGCGACGCCGCTGCCGGCGATGATCCGGGGTTGATCCTGGTCGAGCCGTTCCTCGAAGGCGGGCCGGGAACGTACCTGCACCATCCAGTTGCGGCCGGCGACTCCAATCGCGCTGCTGTGCCTGAAGCGCGCCTCCGCATTGCCGGCAAGGCCTTTGCCATCCGCGTCATACATCAACGTTTCTTCCGACATTTTCTCGCCGTCGTAGATGCTGACGCCGAAACCTGCATTGCGCACATCGAGAATGCCGGCCATCAGATCGCCCATGCGGTATACCGAAGCGATCCAGCCGATGAGGTTGGCGCGGCGCTCGGCAACCGTATTGTGCGGGGCGCCGTATCGATAGACCGGCAGGAACATCACCGTGCCGTTCTGCATATCCTCGCGGGTTTCGAACAGCAGCCTGACCTTGCCGGAAAGAGCGAAATCGCCGCTATCGCGCGCCAGCTCCATCGCGTAAAGACGCTGGCCGAGAAGGGGCTCCCCGGAGCGCGGATAATCACGGTCGGAAAGCATGTCGTAGCCGAACACCTGCTGGTTGCGTACATCGAACGGTTCGACATAGGCAACGGGCGCATAGATATCGCGCCGGCCTTCCGGCCAGATGTTGTAGGCGGGGAGATTTTGCCGGCGTATCGCGGCAACATGCTGTTTTTTTGCCGCGTCCGGCACGACCGGCACGAAGCGGATGCCCTGGATGCCGGGGTAGTCTTCCTTCAGCTGCAGCCTGGTGATGTAATCACGAAATTCGCTGCGGCTGACGGTGATAGCGTTATGGGAGAACAATCCGCCCACGCCGCGCATGACCTGCCCGTAGGTCTTCATGCGCTTATTGATATTATCGACGATCTCGTGCACATGCGCATCGAACTCGATTTGCTGCAGTTGCGCGGCATTTTGCCGCGCGTTATTCCACAACTGCCAGGTCAGCATCAGGGAAAAGGCCAGCACCAGCCCCGCCAATATCAGGCCGTCTTGCCGCGCCACACGCTGATCGAACAGGATCAGGAAAAAACTGCCGCCGAACAAACACAGCGAGCCCAAGGACACCAGCACGGCAAGCGTGCCCGGCTCCATGCGCAAGGTATCGGCAAGGCTTACGCTGCCCGGCTGGAAGTGCGCGCCGGACATCGCGGCATAGTGCATGCCGGAAATCGCCAGCCCCATAATCACCGCACCCAGCATTAAACGGAGCAAAGGCGGCAGCTTGACGCGCCCGCCCTGATGCATCATCAGCAGCGCGCCCCATGAGGCGATGACGGCAATGGCCACGGACAACGCAACAACCGGCGCGTCATAGCCGATCGGCGGCGACATCTTGAGCGCCGCCATGCCGGTGTAGTGCATCGCGCTGATGCCCAGCCCCATCAGCAGCCCGCTGGCCAACAGGCGCCTCGCGTTGATGCGGGTTGTGCAGCACTGCACCCAGAAACCCAGGAACGCCGCGGCTATGGCAGGCAGGATGGAAAGCAGGGTCAGCGCCAGGTCATAGGCAACCGGAATGGGCAGGTGAAACGCCAACATACCGACGAAGTGCATGCCCCAGACGGTCATCCCCAGGGTGATGCTGCCTGCGGCCACCCATAGCTTCGCGGCGCGACCACTGGTTTCGCGCATCCGCTGCGCATGGTCGAGCGTGGCGAACGAACCGATGATCGCAATCAGCACGGACAGGGAGACCAGCGGGATGTTCCAGGAAATTGGCAAGGTTAATACTCGGTCGATCTATATGTTCGCGATGCTAACCCGAAGAGCTTTATACGATTTTTGGAAAGAAACAGGCGGCATCAGCCGCCCGTTCCCATGTTGCCGGGGTTTTCCCGGCGATGAAAGCGATGCGTTTATTTCCGCGCCGCGTTTTTCAGCGGCCTGACTTCCGCCTTCACGTCAACCTTGACGATGCTCTTGTCGGCCATTTCGATGTTCAGCGTCAGCGGCACGGTTGCGCCGGCCTTGAGCGGCGCCTTCAATCCTGCCAACACCAGATGATAGCCATGCATGCTCATTTCCATCTTCGCATTGGCCGGCAGGCTGATGGACTTGACCTCGTACATTTTCATCATGCCGCCTTTATGCTCCATGGTGTGCATTTCCGCAGCCTTGGATGCCTTGGTGGAGACGCCGACTATTGTTGCGGCCTGCTTGCTGGTGATGGACATGTACACCATCGCCATATCCTGCCCGGGGAGCGTAGCGCGCGTCCATGCGCCTTCGACCTGAATGTCGCCCGCGTAAGCGCTTGCGCTCAGCAACAAGGCTGCCAGCAGCCCGCCAAACCTGTAAAAATTAACCATGATGTTCTCCCGTTATGAAATAAATTGGACAAGCGGATTATACATGCCGCACATTCAGCACCGCAAAAAGCCAAAAACCAGCCCTGCTTTCCCGGTTCATTATCCTGAAAAAAGCCCTTCACCACGAAGAACACTGAGGTCACGAAGGTTTTTCGCAGAGGTACATATCGTTTTATGCCCAGATAATCCATTGGGGTGTAGGTTCGGGCTTCAGCCCGACATGTCGGGTTAAAACCCGACCTACAACCCATTGATTTTGCAATACCTCAAGAGCTAATGAACTATCTGGGTTTATGCTTATCCGCAGGGCATTGGCTTTCTCGAAAAAGCCTGGTGTTTTTCTTCGCGTGCTTCGTGGTTCAGCTGCCGTTTTAAGGATTATTGCGCGGGGCTCGCTGCTGCGGCAATATGCCGCATCCCCCGCTCCCCCTCTCTGCGCTTACAATAGTCGCATGAACAATACGATCCTTTCATCCCTGCCGGGCCACAGCCAGTTGCGCCGTCTGGTCGCGTTGCGCAGCATGGCTGTCACGGCGCAGCTCCTGACGCTTGCGGCTGTCTGGAAAATTCTGGAACTGGAACTGGATTGGCAGCCGATGCTGCTGACCATCGCCGCGCTCGCCGCGATCAATTTTTATTCCTGGCTGCGCCTGCGCAGCGGCAAGCCGGTTCCCAATACGGAATTGTTCACTCAATTATGCGTGGATGTGCTGGCGCTCAGCGTGTTGCTGTATTACAGCGGCGGCTCGACCAATCCTTTCGTCTCGCTTTACCTGCTGCCGCTGGTGATTGCCGCAGCGACACTGCCGGGCCGCTACACCTGGGGCATGGCGGCGCTTACCTCCGTTTGTTACAGCGTGCTGATGTTCTATTACATTCCGCTGCCGCACAACCATCAGCATGACGGCGACAGCGCGTTCAATGCGCATGTCGTGGGCATGTGGCTCGGTTTTGTGTTCAGCACGGTGGTGGTGGCCTATTTCGTGGTGCAGATGGCGCAGGCGGTGCGCAACCGCGACGAGACGCTGGCGCGCGTGCGCGAAGAGATCCTGCGCAACGAGCGGATCGTGGCGCTCGGCACGCAGGCCGCCGGGGCCGCGCATGAGCTGGGCACGCCGCTATCCACCATGGCGGTAGTGATCGGCGAGTTGCAGCACGAAGCCGCAGCTCAGCCCGGCTGGCGCGATGCGTTGACCATCCTCAACGAGCAGGTGCGCGGCTGCAAGCGCATCCTCGACAAGATACTGGCCAGCGCGCAAATCAGCGGGGCAACCTCGCTGCAACCGGCCGATCGCCTGATGGCGGAAGTGCTGGACGAATGGCAGCTGCTGCGCCCGACCGCGCAATACCGATACCACAGCGACGGCGCACAACCCGCCCCGCTCATCCATGTGGACGCCACGCTGCGCGCCGCGCTGATGAACCTGCTCAACAATGCGGCGGACGCGGCGCCCGCAAGCGATGCTCCGCAAGCGATTGAAATCCGCACGCATTGGGATGCCGCCAGCTTCACGCTGGAAATCCACGATCACGGCAAGGGGCTGAGCGAAGAAGCCGAACTCAAGGCCGGGTCGGCATTTTTCACCACCAAAACGGAAGGGCACGGGATCGGCCTGTTTCTGGCCAATGCCACCCTCGAACGCATGGGCGGCTCGGTGCGCCTGTTCAATCGCGAGCAAGGCGGCGCAACCACGGAAATCATCTTGCCAATCACCAGGGCTGACCTATGAGAACCTCTATAAATCCATTTTCCGGGCGAATCGCGGCGTCGCATGCTCGCTCACCCCTCGCCTATCGATCTGATATGTCTCGCCGTTCGCTGCGCAGTTCCTTGCGCCCCATCCCGCAAAACGAATTTCTAGAGGCCCTCATATGACCGAAACACATGAAGAATCCGCCTCGCTGCTGCTGGTGGATGACGACATCACTTTCTGTAAAGTGCTGAAGCACGCGCTGGAAAAACGCGGCTTCAGCGTTTCTGTGGCGCACAGTGTCGAGGAGGCGATTCCGCTGGCGGAAGACAACCCGCCGGAATTCGCGGTCGTGGATCTGAAAATGGGCGGCGCGCCGGGATTAACGCTGGTCAAGGTGTTGCACCAGCTCGACCCGAATACGCGCATCGTGATGCTGACCGGCTATGCCAGCATCGCCACCGCCGTCGAGGCGATCAAGCTGGGCGCGACGCAATATCTCGCCAAGCCCGCCAACGCGGACGAAATCGTGGCAGCGTTCGGGCACACCGCCAACAGCGACGCGCCGATCAAAGCGCAACCGACGCAAATCGAAGATCTGGAATGGGAACATATCCAGCGCGTGCTGCACGAACATGACGACAATATTTCGGCCACCGCGCGCGCGCTCAACATGCACCGCCGCACGTTGCAACGCAAACTCGCCAAGCCGCCTTCGCGCGCCGAATAATCCTAGAAAATGCAATCGAGCCACGGATGGACACGGATAAACACAGATGAGCAATGGTGATATCAACTGCCCTATGTCATTTAACTCGCGTAGCGATTTGGATAGCTGCTATGACGCAATGTTTTATCCGTGCTTATCCGTGTAAATCCGTGGCTAGCTAAGATTTTTTGGGCAATCTCTCGCGAATTTTGCCAATCTCTCGTATAGTTTGCACCCCACGGAGAGGCCCCTCCCAACAACCCGCAAATGCCCCCATGATTGACGAAAGTACCCGCATCAGGCTCAAACAATCGCTTGCCAATCTAGACTCCCTGCCCGCCATGCCGGCCACCGCGCAGAAGTTGCTGGCGCTGCCGCTGGACACCGATGAAGGCGAGGCGCAAATGCTCAAGCTGATCGGGCAGGATCCGCAAATCTCCGCAAAAATTATCAGCCTGGCCAACTCGCCGATCATGGGCGTTTCGCGCAAGTTAAATACCGTCTCCGATGCCGCGATGCTGCTTGGCCTGAACCGGGTCAAATCGGTTGCCGTCGGCATCGCCTCGATGTCCCATCTCGCCCAGTCCCCCGCAGGGGAATATTTCAAACCGCAAGACCTGTGGCTGCATAGCATGACCGTCGCCATCGTGATGCGCACCATTGCGCAAGCCATGCCGCGAAATATCCGCCCCAATGAGGATCAGATTTTTTTGGCGGGACTGCTGCACGACATCGGCTTCATGGCTTTGCACCATATCGACACGGAGGCGAGCGACGCGCTGCACCACCAGCTGCTTCTGCAACCCGAACGCTCCATACTGGAAATCGAGCTGGAAACCCTGGGGATCACGCACTGCTATATCGGCTCACAACTGGCGCGGCATTGGCATCTGCCGGAGGAAATCATTGCCGTGCTGGGCTACCACCACCCCCCCTACGTCGAAGAAGTCGCGGACGGGAATCCCTTGGTGCGCCTGGTTAGCCTGTCCGAAAAAATTGCGCCCAACTACGGCATTGCCGAACACACCGGCGATGAAATTCAGGAATATGAGTGGCTGGAACTGGGCATCGACCCTGCGGCCGTCGAAGACATTTGCGCTCAGGCCAATGAACTTGCGGTGCAAACCGCGCAACTCAGCGGCACGCTCTGACCGGTTTGCCGGCCTGACGGCCAGCCCTAACACGGAGTATAAAACCTACCGAAATGAACCTAAAAACGGTGATTAGCCACGGATATGCACGGATTACCACCGACAAAACAAGAAAATCCGCCATTCACCCGAAAGACAACCTGAATAAGCAAGCCAACCCACCGATAATCCGTGTTCATCTGTGTAAATCCGTGGCTGAACTGACTCTAATATAGGATAAATACTTAGTTTTCCTGGAGATGTTTGTTGATTTCGGTCAGCGCCTGGATGATTTTGCGCAACGACTGGTTGTATTCGTTCCTGAATAATTCTGCCGCGCCACTGCGGTCGCCCGCCTTCAGCCTTTCGATGATGAGCGCGCCAAACTGGTGAAATTGCCGGTGCGCCTCGCTTAATTGCTGATGCACCTCCGGTTCGCAAAACGGCTCCAATACCGAGCCGTTGATCCAGCTCCCCAACTGGCAAATACCATCTTGCCCGAGCGGGGCGGATTCCAAAGATTCGCGAATATTTCCCTGCACGTGATGTCCCAGGCGCGTCTTCCACAATATATGCGCCTCGGCCGCCACGACAAGATTGAGCCTGCCGCGCAACTCGCGATTCTGTGCATGATTGACTCCCAAAAAATCTTTTACGCCGGCTAACAGTGCCATTACATCTCTCCCGCATTCACCATGAAGTACACTTTATATCGTTCTGAAAATGAAAGCACAATATGCCGGAATGCCTATATATTTCGGCCTAGCCATATTTGTGCGGCTATCGCCTAGCCATGGGCTAGGGCTATAATTGCCCCCCCGAAAACGCCATCCTGCCATGAATATCGCCCTATTGCTCGCCGGTTTGCTTTTGTCTGCCACGGCTTTCGCCCTGCCGCCGCAAATGCCCGCCGCACCTGCCCTGTCAGCCAAGTCCTACCTGCTATACGACTACACCAGCAATCAAGTCCTGGTGAGCCAGAACGCCGATGCGCGCATGGAGCCCGCTTCGCTGACCAAGCTGATGACCGCATACCTGGTTTTTGACGCGCTCAAACACGGCACGCTGTTGCCTGAGCAAAACATGACCGTTCCCGCTGCCGCAGTGCGCAATACTGGCAGCGGCGAATCGCGCATGCTGCTCAAGGCCGGGCAAAGCGTGACCGTGGGCGAACTGCTGCGCGGGCTGATCGTGCAATCCGGCAACGATGCGGCCATCACGCTGGCGCTCAATATCGCCGGCAGCGAAGCGGGCTTCGTTGACCTGATGAACAAGGAAGCAAAACGGCTGGGCATGAACAACACCCATTTCGCGAACCCGGTCGGCCTGCCGGGCGCGCAACACTACAGCAGCGCGTTCGATCTGGCCTTGCTGTCCGCGGCCATCGTGCGCGACTACCCGCAGCACTATGCGCTGTTCGGCCTGCGCGATTACACATTCAACAACGTCGCCCAGGCCAACCGCAACCGCCTGTTATGGATCGACCCCTACGCGGACGGCCTGAAAACCGGGCACACCGAAACTGCCGGGTATTGCCTGATCGGTTCGGTCAAACGCGACAACCGCCGCCTGATCTCGGTGCTGCTCGGCGCAGGCTCCGACAATCTGCGCGCCACCGAAAGCCAGAAGCTGCTGAATTTCGGTTTTCAGTATTTCGATGCGGTGCGCCTGTACCAGAAGGATCAGCCCGTCACCACGGTGCGCATCTGGAAAGGCACGAAAAGCCACCTTAAAATCGGCTTCCGCCAGGATTTGTTCCTGACCATCCCCAAAGGGAAACTTGCCCAACTCAAGGCGACGATGGAAACACGCCGACCCATCCTCGCGCCGGTCGGCGGCGGGCAACCACTGGGAGTGCTCAAACTGGCCCTGGACGGCAAGCCCTATGCGGAATTTCCATTGGTCGCGCTGGAAGACGCACCGCTGGCGAATGTATTCTCGCGCGGCTGGGACAGCATCCGCTTGCTGTTTGAATAAAGGGATACATGAGAACCTCCAGAAATTGTAGCGAGCGGCTCGAGAGCAAGGCGCGCGGCGCGCAGCGACAGAGACATATCGCAGCGATAGGCGACGAGCGAGCACCGTGCAACGCCGCTATCGAGCCGCGCAGTAAATTTATGGAGGTTTTCAAATGACGATTTACCTGAACGGGCAATACCTGCCCATCGAGGAAGCCAAGATTTCCGTGCTGGATCGCGGTTTCATTTTCGGCGACGGCGTGTACGAGGTGATTCCGGTCTATTCGCGCAAGGCGTTCCGCCTGGAAGAACACCTGCGCCGCCTGCAGCACAGCCTGGACGGCATCAGGCTCGCCAATCCGCACAGCAACGCGGAATGGGCGCGCATCATCGACGAGCTCGTCGCGCGCAATGCGGGCGAAGATCAATACCTGTACCTGCATATCACGCGCGGCGTGGCCAGGCGCGATCACGCCTTCCCCAATCCCCCGGTCAACCCGACGGTGTTCATGATGAGCAGCCCGCTGCTCACCCCGCCCGCCGAGCTGCTGCACAGCGGCATCGCCTGCATCACCGCGCCGGACAACCGCTGGCTGCGCTGCGACATCAAGGCCATCGCGCTGCTGCCCAACGTGCTGCTGCGCCAGATGGCGGTCGATGCGGGCTGTGCGGAAACTATCCTGATCCGCCCCGAATCCATAACCTCTGACCCCGCGACCGGCGGAGAATTCATGACCGAGGGTGCAGCCAGCAATATCTTCGTGGTGAAAGACGGCACGCTGCTCGCGCCGCCCAAAGACAACCTGATGCTGCCCGGCATCACCTATGATGTGGTGCTGGAGCTCGCCGCCGCCAACGGCATCCCGCATGAAGTGCGGCGCATCGCCGTTGCGGAAGTATTCGCCGCCGACGAATTGCTGCTCACCTCCTCGACAAAAGAGGTGCTGGCGATCACGCAACTCGACGGCAAGCCCATCGGCAGCGGCAAGCCCGGCGCAATGTTCGCCCGGTTGCACGCGCTATATCAGGATTTCAAACGCGACGTGATGCGAAAAAAACAGGATTGAGGAGCGAGGATTGAGGATTGGAAAACCGGGTTGTATACTCAATCCTCAATCCTCAATCCTCAATCCTCAATCCTCAATCCTCAATCCTCAATCCTCAATCCTCAATCCTCAATCCTCAATCCTCA
>JAUYGW010000099.1 GCA_030690245.1 Gallionella sp.
CTCAAGATCGCCCGTGAGGGTGGGCAGATGACGCCTGCCGATCTGGCAAAGTTCGAGATGCAACGACGCTATGCCACTCTGGTTTCGCTGGCCATTGAAGGCATGGCCACCGTCACCGACGAAATCATCGACCTGCACGACCGCATCATTGGCAAACTATTCAACGCCGCCAAGAACAAGCATCAGCAGCAGTTTCAGGCTTCCGGCAAGGCGATCAATGACAAGGTGCGGATGTATGGCCGCATCGGGCAAGCCCTGCTGGAAGCCAAACAGAGCGGGGGCGATCCGTTCGCCGCAATCGAAACCGTCATGCCGTGGGAAAGGTTTGCAGCCAGCGTCACGGAGGCGCAAAAGCTTGCGCAACCGGAGAGCTTCGACTTTCTGCATCGCATCGGTGAAAGCTACGCCACGTTGCGCCGCTACGCACCGCAGTTCCTGGACGTACTCAAGCTACGGGCGGCACCAGCCGCCAAGGGCGTGCTCGACGCCATCGACGTGCTGCGCGGCATGAACAGCGACAGCGCACGCAAGGTGCCCGCTGACGCGCCGACCGCATTCATCAAGCCACGCTGGGCGAAACTGGTGCTCACGGACGATGGTATTGACCGGCGCTATTACGAGCTGTGCGCCTTATCAGAGCTTAAGAACGCGCTGCGCTCAGGCGATGTCTGGGTGCAGGGTTCGCGCCAGTTCAAGGACTTTGATGAGTACCTGGTGCCGGTCGAGAAGTTCGCTACTCTGAAGCTGGCCAGCGAACTGCCGCTGGCAGTGGTCACTGACTGCAATCAGTATTTGCACGACCGACTGGAATTGCTGGAACAACAGCTCGCTACCGTCAACCGCATGGCGGCGGCCAATGATCTGCCGGACACCATCATTACCGAGTCCGGCCTGAAGATCACGCCGCTGGACGCGGCAGTGCCGGAATCCGCGCAAGCCCTGATTGACCAATCGGCGATGCTGCTGCCGCACCTCAAAATCACCGAACTGCTCATGGAGGTCGATGAGTGGACAGGTTTCACGCGGCACTTCACGCACCTTAAGACTGGCGACACCGCCAAGGACAAAACCTTGTTGATGACGACGATCTTGGCGGATGCGATCAACCTGGGCTTGACCAAGATGGCCGAGTCCTGCCCAGGCACGACCTACGCCAAGCTCTCGTGGCTGCAAGCCTGGCACATCCGGGATGAAACGTATTCGACGGCGCTGGCCGAACTGGTCAACGCGCAGTTTCGGCAACCCTTCGCCGGAAACTGGGGTGACGGCACCACCTCATCGTCGGATGGCCAGAACTTCAGAACCAGCAGCAAGGCGGAAAGCACCGGGCATATCAACCCGAAGTATGGAAGCAGTCCAGGGCGGACGTTTTATACCCATATCTCCGACCAGTACGCGCCCTTCAGCGCCAAGGTGGTCAACGTCGGCGTGCGCGATTCGACCTATGTACTCGATGGTCTGCTGTACCACGAATCTGACCTGCGCATTGAGGAGCACTACACCGACACAGCAGGCTTCACCGACCATGTGTTTGGCTTGATGCACCTGCTGGGCTTTCGCTTCGCACCGCGCATTCGCGATTTGGGCGACACCAAGCTGTTCATCCCCAAAGGCGATACCGCCTATGAAGCGCTCAAACCGATGATTAGCAGTGACCGGCTGAATATCAAGCAGATACGCGCTCATTGGGATGAGATTTTACGGCTGGCTACCTCAATCAAGCAGGGCACGGTGACGGCCTCGCTGATGCTCAGGAAACTCGGCAGCTATCCACGTCAAAACGGCTTGGCCGTAGCGTTGCGCGAGTTGGGCCGTATAGAGCGCACGCTGTTCATCTTGGACTGGCTGCAAAGCGTGGAGCTGCGCCGCCGCGTGCAGGCCGGTCTCAACAAAGGCGAGGCGCGCAACGCGTTGGCCAGGGCGGTGTTCTTCAACCGGCTGGGCGAAATTCGCGACCGCAGCTTTGAGCAGCAACGCTACCGAGCCAGCGGCCTCAATCTGGTGACGGCGGCCATCGTGCTATGGAACACGGCCTATCTGGAACGGGCAACCAACGCTTTGAACGGGCACGGCAAACCGGTAGACGACACGCTGTTGCAATACCTGTCACCGCTAGGGTGGGAACACATCAATCTGACCGGCGATTACCTTTGGCGCAGCAGCTCCAAGGTCGGCGCAGGCAAGTTCAGGCCGTTGCGACCGCTGCCACCAGCTTAACGTGCTTTATTTTCCGTTTTCTGAGACGACCCCATAAAGAGCGCCTACCCCTTTAGTGGCATAGAACTTGTGTCCCGCCAAGGTCAGCAGATCGACACCCAGCGCTTCGATATCGAGTTCAACCTTGCCAGCTGACTGGGCGGCATCGGTGTGGAGCAGCGCGCCCATAGGCTTGACCAGGCGAGCGATTTCGGCAATCGGCTGGATCGTTCCAACTTCGTTGTTCGCGTGCATGACCGACACCAGCCCCGTATCGGGGCGCACGGCTGCGGCAACCGCTTGGGGATCGACGCGACCGTAACCATCCACCGGCACCACGGTCAAGCTCCAGCCCATCTCGCGCAGGTGTTGCGCCGGCTGCATGATCGCCGGGTGTTCGATTGCGCTGATGACAAGATGCCGTTTCGTGTGTCCAAGGGCATTGGCGATGCCGAGCAGGGCCAGATTGTTGGCTTCGGTCGCGCTGCCGGTAAAAATGATTTCAGCTTCCCGCGCATTGATAAGCGCAGCCACCGACGCCCGCGCTTCTGCGACAGCCTGCCGGGCAGCTATTCCATACACATGCGACGAAGAAGGATTGCCAAAGCGCTCGACCAGATAAGGCAGCATTGCCTCCACCACTTGCGGAGCGACCGGCGTGGTCGCGTTGTAATCGAGATAGACAGGTGTCCTCACGGCTCCATATCTCGCTTCTTCTGCTCATATTCCTCACGATCAATCTCGCCGCGAGCGTAGCGTTCCTGCACGATCTCCAGTGGCGTCTTGTTGCGAGCCCCCTGGCCTGATGGTGATTGTATTAGCATCCATCGGATGAGCGCCGCGATTCCAAGAATGATTAGCACCCAGAATAGCAGCATGAACAGCATGCCAAAGCCCATACCCCACCAGCCAAAACTGCCCCAGTCACTCGTCATGTCATGCCTCCTCTGCGATTCATGGTGAAAGTCAGAATTCGTAACGGGCCTGGAGATACACATTGTCATCGCGGGCGAGTTGGCCGAACTGACCCCATGGCTTGCCGCCAAACAGGTTGGCGCCGATTGCGCCCCACCATCGGTCGGTGAAACTATAGCGCAACTCCGGGTTCACGAAGTGGTCGCCATTGCTGGTGTTGTACGAGGCATAGGCAGAAAACCGCAGCGTCTGGTGCAGGAAGAATTGCGTCAGGCGCGCCGTGACAGTGTGGCTCCAATGCTTTTCGACCGGAAAACCGGCGGGCAGCGCAGCGAGGTAGGCGCCGTAGTCGTGCATGTGCTCGGCGTAGTACTGGAAGCCGAGCGAGGTATCTTCCGCTGGCTGTATCTGGTAGCCGGCGAGCAGTCGCGTCTGTGAGTTAGGCACGGCGAAGTCTTTCCCCGCGCGATCCTCACGCGAGTCATAGTAAGCCGCTTCCAGGCTCAGCACCCCTGCGCCCGCGCGACCGGAAAGGCTGGCGCCATAGATCGAGAGCCTGGGGTAAAAATAGGTGATCTTCGTTGGTGCCGCCATGTTGTCTGGCCGCATTGAGGGGGTGCGCTGGAAGCCGCGATATAAATAGAGCGCCGCATCATAGCCTGCGATGTCGCGGTAAGCGCGCAACCCAACGTCCCCCTGTCCCGGCTTGACGGTTTCGCGGTTGGTCACTGCCGGCATCGGGTCGTAAAGCCGGAAACGGTTGGCATCGGGAATACGGCTCTCCTGGAAATCCGGCGCAAGTACCAGCTCGAAGTTGGCAAACTCGGGATAGGCGCCCAGTTTCACCGCATCCACACCGCGCTTGAGGTATTCCAGCGGCCGCCCGGCGAACAGTGCCTCGTAATCTTTGGGAAAAAAATCGTTCACGAACACCAGATCGCCCAGGCCCCAGGTGATGATCTGCCGACCGGCACGCAAGCCCCAGTTGCTTGCCGCATAGTCCGCATAGCCTTCGCGCAACTCGGATTGATCATGGCGACCGAGATGGTCGTAGGAAAAATCGCCCTTGACCAGCAGCCGCCAGGCGTCTTCGGTGGCGTCGAGCTGGATCCGCGCGTGCTCCTCCAGCCACTTGTAATGGCGGCCATCCGGGTTCGCCGCGACGGCATTGAAGGCCGTGTTCTGTTGCATGAAACCGGAGAGAGCAACTTCCGCCCACGCGGTAAGAGGTGCCAGCAAAACAACGAAATAAAGCGCGGCAACAACCCCTCTCCCCAACCCTCTGGATGAAACAACTAGCCATTCGACTAGGCTGCCAAAAACCGCAGCCAAGTCGCTGGTTATCCCGCAAGGGGAGAGGGGGTAAACGTGAAGGGCGATTGTTTTGATTGGCATCAGTCAACCCACTTGCGCGGCGGCTGGCGCAGGAAGCGTTCCGAGAACAGGCTGTCCTCCATGCCGAGGTTATAGTCAGTCTTGAGGTAAGCGACCTCGGTGCGATGGCCGGTCTGCAGATTTTTCATGGTGCGCCGGACCACCGTGGGAATTCCCTTCACCTCGGCGATTTCATCGGCGCTGAACTGTTTGTAGCGGGTATTTTTCTTGTCGTATTGTTCTTCCTTGAGCGGCAGGAAACTTGTCTTGTCCACCCACGTTATTTTGTGGCCGAAGTCGGCATCCGAACCCTTGGGCGTACTCTTCACCACATAGCAGTCGCGGTCACCAACTTTTCCCTCGCGCTCGACTATGTGGTCGTCGTCCTCGATGTCGCGGCCGGAAACGTCCTCGTAGGTGAAGTCGGAGCCGACGAAGCTGGAGCGCTTATCCTGCGCGGCGATGCGCTTGACCATGCTGATCGCCGGGATGAACATCCAGCGGTCGTCATCCCTGGCCGGGTACTTGTGAATCATGAAAGTCATGTCCTTCACATCGGTCGGACGGAAGAAATACATGAAGTATTTCTGGTCGCCGCCTGCCTCGCCCATATTCTTGCGCAGCATGGTCATCTCGCGCACCCGTTCCTGCCCGTCCTTGTTGATGAGCTTCATCACCACCCGCGCCTTGAAATCCTTGCCCGGATAGAGGAAGGCGGCCTGGGACTTCTTCATCACTTCTTCGCCCGTGAGAGCCTGCGCCTGGCCCGAAAATGCCAGGGGCAACAGGGCGGCGATCAGCCATATCCACCAGTGCTTCATTTCAATCTCCTTTCACAATTGCCGGTGCGGTGTCCGCCGCCAGCTTGGGTTGGTCGAATAGCCAATTTCTCCCCAGCATCACCAGCGCGGGCAGATAGAGGATGGTGAGCAGCGCGGAGAGCAGCATCATCGAGACGATGAAGGCGCCCACCGCCATGTAGGGTGTGAGGGGCGCTGCGAGCATTACCGAGAAGGCTGCGGCGAACAGCAGCGCATTGCGCAGAATGCCCTTGCCCGGACGCGCCGCCGTCCACAGCAACGCCTCCCTTACTGCCGCCTCGCTTGTAGCACCGCCCGACTCGGCCAAATGCTGGCGGAAGCGGCTGATGAAGTGGATGGAGAAATCCACCGCCATGCCGAGCGACAAAGTGCTCATCACCGACAGCGGCATGTCGAAGTCCTTGCCGACGAAGCCGACTACGCCGTAGATCAACAGTATGGTGAACAGCAGCGGCACGTAGGCGACCAGCGCCCACTTGGCCGAGCGGAAGTCCAGCGCCAGGATGACGAATACCACCACCAGCGCCAATATGAGGCCAAGCACCAGATCGCCCAGCACCTCGTCGTTCCACACCAGATTGAACCAGGCGATGCCTGCCGGTTTCACTGTCACCGCCAGCGGGTGAGCCTTCTGGTAGGTGTCCGCCGCCTGAATCACCTGGCGCATCGCTTCCGCATCCCAGGTCTTGAGCTGCACCCACAGATTGGCTTTCTGAAAGCCTGGATCGACCACGTTGTCCAGATCGGAGGGTTTGGCCGACATGCTGAACAGGAACAGATATTGGCCGACCGTGTCCTGTGTATCCGGCACTACATCGAATTTCGGGTCGTCATCGTGCAGGACGCGGTTGATGCGTTTTACGTAATCTGCGACCGAAAAAGTCTTACCCACCACCGGCAGGGTTTCCAGATATCGCTGCAATCCCTCCAGCCAGCGCATGGTCTCCGGGCTTTTTATAAACTCTGGCTCCCCGGACTGCACCACCAGGTAGCCGAGCGAAGTACCGCCCAAGGCCTGGTTCATCGCCGTGTCGGCGATACGGATTTCACTCGACGGCTTGAACCAGGCCACCATGTTGTTGTTGACGTGAATCTTCGTCGTGCCGACGATGGCTATCCCCACCAGCACCAGGCCTGCGAGCATGGTGGCCAGCGGGCGACCGGCGCCGATCCCGCCGACTCTATGCAGGAAGCGCGCGGTGCGATCCAATTCCACGCTCTCGCCCTTGGCGGCTTTGGCGATCTTCTCTTCCTTGACGAAGGTGAGGATGGCCGGAATCAAACTGAATGAGAACAAGCGCAGCACCACCGTGCCAAAGGCGATCAGCCCGCCGAACACCTGCACCGGCACGATGTTCATGAACAACAGCACGGCGAAGCCGGCGGCGGTGGCGAGCGCCGTGAAGCGCACCGGACGGCTCACCGCCTGCATCGTTTCGCGGATCGCCGCCAGCTTGTCTCCGCGCTCCCGGTAACGGAAATAGAACTCGTTGAAGATATGGATGCTGTCGGTGGCGATGGCCATCAGGAATACCGGCGCCATCGAACTCATGATGTGTACCGGATAGCCGGTGCCGATCAGCGACCCTATGCTTATGATGATCGCCGCCATGGCGACACCCATCATGGTGAACGACAGCGACAGGTTGCGGAACATGAGCTGGATGGCGATGAACATGATCATGCCTGCAATCGGCGAGAAGATGCCCATCAGCTTGAACATCTCGGCGCCGAAGGTGTCGCGCGCCACCGGATCGCCCGCGACGTAGTAGCGCTCCGGCCCTTTCTCCCCGGCCACGATCTCGCGGATATTGCCGGCGATGACGGCGCCGTTGGCTCCCTTCTCCAGCGGCACGTAAATGGCCGTGGTCTTGCCGTCCTTCGAGATCACTCGGTCGACCAGCAGCGGGTTGCCGGAAAGCGCGGAGCGGAGCGCCTCCACCTCGGCCTGGCTGTGCGGCGCACCCGGCATGAGCGGCCCCACTTTCAGCGTGCCGTCCTCGGCCGTGACGTTGGTGATGGTGGTGAAGCCGTTCACATCCCGGCTCGCCACGCCTTCGAGCTTGAGGATTTCATCGGTGATACGGGCGATACGTCCAAGGGTTTCCCTGTTCAGCACGCCGTCATCATTCCGCACCCCAACGACGATGGTGTCCTCGTAGAGGGCGAAGGTCTTGTCCACCTCGTTGTTCCAGACACGCACGTCCGAATTTTCCGGCAGCATGTTCTTCGGGTTGGTGTCAGTCTTTATATTCGGGAACTGGGTGAGGAACAGCAGCGTCAGCGCCACCGTCGCCCAGATAACCAGCTTCGGGCGACGGATGGAGAATTCGACAAGTGAAAATTTGAACATGATTTCCCCCCCAAAAAATTTTGCTGTTGCCGAACGCGATGCGTTGCGTCAGAACCGCCTGTAAAGCCAGTACTTCTCGTACAGGATTTTGCCCATGTGCCAGAAGCGATTTGGCCCGCGCATCCCTACTTGCGGCGTCGGCTCGGCGTAAAAATTACCCTTGCCGATGCCGGCACGACCGCCGCCAGTCTCGATAAAGCACATGCCCTCACCGGTGAATTGGCGCGTCTCGCCCTTGCCGGTCCATGCATAGGCGATGTTGTGCGCTACGACTTCGGCCTGGCCGTCGGCGAACACGCCGGCTTTGGGCAGCGGGCGCCCCATCTTGAGCGGAATGGTAGTAATGTCGCCTAGCGCGAAGACGTTCTCGAACTGTGTCTGAAGCGTGTGGCGGTCAACGGGAATCCAGCCGCTCTCGTTGGTCAAACCTGCCTCACGCGCCACCGCTGGTGCGCGGTGCGGCGGAACATAGAGCAGCAGGTCGAATTCTGCTTCAGTGCCATTTTCGAATGAAATGCGCCGGTTGGCGGCATCGACCTCTTTGACCTGATGCTCGGGATGGTAAGCAATGCCGCGCGCCTCGACCATCCCGCGCACGGCGGCGCCCAACTCGGGACCGGCGACGAACATCGGCCGAGGTTCGGCGGCGAAGAACTCGATAGTGGTTTTCTCGCGCAGGCCGCGCTTGCGCAGATAGCTATCTACCAGCAACGCAGTCTCGTAGGGCGCAGCTGGGCACTTGTATTGCGGCGCTGCGGTCAGGATGACAATGCGCCCTCCCGAAAACCGGACCAGCGCGTCGTGGATCGCGGTTGCGCCTTCCATCGTATAAATGCAGAGACCGCTTTCGGCGAGGCCGGGAATGGTATCCGGTGCGTACTCCGCACCCAGCGCGATTACCAGCGCATCGGCGCGCAGGGGTTGCCCGTCAATTTCTACTTCCCGCCGGGCGGGATCAATCCGCGTGACGTTGCCTTGGCGAAACTCGATGCCGTGAGGCAGCCGATCCAGTGGGCGCGTGAAGTCCTGCGGAGTCCGCTGTCCCACCATCAGCCACAGCAGCGAAGGCGGGAAAAAATGCTGTCCGGCGCGATCCACCGCGATCACGCGGTCGGAAGCGGGCAGCAGCTTGCGCAACGTCTCGGCGGCAACGATGCCGCCGATCCCCGCGCCCAATACCAGCACAGTGCGACTCATTTTGTTCTTTCTAGAAAACGATGACTTTGTCGGCCCACTGCGTCCACGCCGTGAGTTGATCCATGGTGCTGCGCGACGCGCCTTCGATCATCTCCTCGGCAGCGATGCCGCGCGCGTCGAGGCAAGTGCCGCATACGCCGACTTCTCCATTACCGCGCACCACCATGCCCAGCATGTCGCCGATGTTGTAATAACCCTGCGGCACCTTCTGTCCGCCTTTGGCGCACGCAGCCGCATCACCGATGAGAAAAACCTTAACTTCCGCTTCACCGGTCTTGAGTAGCCAGCGCGCAAGGCGCAAGCCGTTATAGCTGCGCTCCGTCCCGTAAGGAGCGTCGTTCAGTATCATCAGGTGTTTCATAATATCCTCCCTTGGTTATAACAATCCAACGATTGTTGGAATGATTAGAGCAGCATCCGCACACATTGTCAACGGAATCATCGGCACATGGTTTGTTGGTATAATTCGCAATCAAATAACTACCGGATTGTTATGGTGAAAGACGCACGCAAGATCAAAAACCTGCTTTATGAACAGGTGGCACGGATTGGCAAGGTATTCTCAAGCCCCAAGCGGCTGGAGTTGATTGAGTTGCTTTGTCAGGGTGAAATGACGGTGGAAACGCTTGCGCGTGAGGCTTCTATCAGCATGAAACTGGCTAGCGCCCATCTGCGCGAGTTGCGGGGTGCCCATCTGGTCGAAACCGAGCGGCGGGGCAAAAACATTCTCTATCGTTTGGTCGACAAGGAGGTCGCCGATTTATGGGTGCATGTTCATACCCTAGCCGAAAACCGACTGATTGAACTGCAAACGGAATTGCAGAAAATCGCCACGCAACCAAACGATTTGGTGCCCAGTGATCGTGAAACGCTGATGAAAATGGCGCGCCGGGGTGAAGTGGTCGTGCTGGATGTACGCCCAACCGAAGAGTATCTGGCGACGCACCTTCCATTCGCTCGCTCCATTCCCATCGACGAACTGCGCCAACGGCTTGCGGAACTACCAAAGGATAGGCCGATTGTTGCCTACTGCCGCGGCCCTTATTGTCTGATGGCGATAGATGCAGTAGAGCTGTTGCGCAAGGAGGGTTTCAAGTCTGCGCATTTGCGGGATGGTGTCGCGGAATGGAAGGTGACAGAAGTTTGACAGGCTCTTAGCCTACGCCGAAACTTGGTTATGTTGTTCTACAACGTGGAGTTGTGGCTTTGGCCACTATAGCTACGCGGTTTTACATCAGCTTCGCCGATATGAGCCTGCGCCGCAATCTGGTCCTGTTGTTTCACAACGGTGGTGATTGTGGCTTCGGCCACCGCTACGCGGTTTCACATCGGCTTCGCCGATATGAGCCTGCGCCGCAATCTAGTCCTGTTGTTTCACAACAGGACTAGATTGTCACGGTGGATGATTTCTTCGTCGCCGCCGTACCCGAGCAAGGCCTCGATTTCCTGGCTGGCATGGCGCGCGATACGCCGCGCTTCGTCGGCGTTGTAGTTGCTCAGGCCGCGCGCGATGTCGCTGCCGTCCTCGCCGACGCAGGCGACAACCGCACCGCGCTCGAATTCCCCGAACACGCTCTTGACGCCGATCGGCAGAAGGCTTTTGCCTTCAGAGCGCAATGCCCTGATCGCGCCGCCATCCAGCACCAGCTTCCCCGCAACCTGAAGATGATCGGCCAGCCATTGTTTGCGTGCGGCCAGGGTGAGGGCAGGGGCGGCGAGCAGCGTGCCGATGGCTTCGCCCTGCATCAAACGCAACAGCACATCGCGTTCATGGCCAGAAGCGATGACGGTATGCGCGCCGCTGCGCGCCGCGCGCTTTGCCGCGAGTATCTTGGTGATCATGCCGCCGCGCCCGATCTGGCTGCCTGCGCCACCCGCCATGCTTTCCAGCTGTATATCGCCGGCCTGCGCTTCGCTGACCAGCGTCGCACCCGGGTCTTTGCGCGGGTCGGCGGTGTAGAGGCCGCTTTGATCGGTGAGGATGATGAGCACGTCGGCATCGATCAGATTGGTGACCAGCGCGCCCAGCGTGTCGTTGTCGCCGAATTTGATTTCGTCGGTCACCACCGTATCGTTCTCGTTGATGATCGGGATGACGCGCAACGAAAGCAGCGTGGTCAGCGTGGTGCGCGCGTTCAGATAGCGTTCGCGATTGGCCAGATCGGCATGGGTGAGCAGCACTTGCGCCGCATGCAAACCATGTTTGCGAAAGCAGCTTTCATAGGCCTGCACCAGGCCCATCTGCCCGACCGCCGCTGCGGCCTGCAAATCGTGTATCGAAGTAGGGCGGGTGCTCCAGCCGAGGCGTTGCATGCCTTCGGCAATCGCGCCGGAGGATACCAGCACTACTTCGCGGCCGCCGGTGTTGAGTGCGGCAATCTGCCGAGCCCAATCGCCCAGCGCGTCAAGATCCAGCCCCGCACCCTGATTCGTCACCAGGCTGCTGCCTACTTTGACGACGATGCGCTTGCATTGGGTCAACACGGTTTTCATGTGCAAAGTTATTTCAAAGATTCATTCAAAAAATTGTAGGAGCGGGCCATGCCCGCAAACCTTCTTATCGCGGGCATGGCCCGCTCCACAGTATTTTGCACTGCTTCAGAAATCAAATAGTGCCTGCGTCGCTTTCCTGCGCGCTGTTTGCGGCGGCTTGTTGTTCCTGTGCGGCCATTTCCTGCAAATGTTCCATGATCGCATAGGTCAATTCCTTGCAGCCCTCGCCGTTGATCGCCGAGATCGCGAAGTGGCGGTCATAGTCGGTGAACTGCTTGAGGAAGGCGGCTACTTTTTCATCGCGATCTTCCAGCAGGTCAAGTTTGTTCAGCACCAGCCAGCGCGGTTTCTCATAAAGTGATTGATCGTATTTTTTTAATTCGTTAAGTATCGCGCGCGCTTCGGCGACCGGATCGGTTCCCTCATACAGTGGCGCGATGTCCACCAGATGCAGCAACACGCGGGTGCGTGCCAGGTGACGCAGGAATTGATGCCCCAGCCCGGCGCCTTCCGCCGCGCCTTCGATCAGGCCGGGAATGTCGGCGATAACGAAGCTTTTTTCATGCGATACGCGCACCACGCCCAGATTGGGGTGCAGCGTGGTGAACGGATAATCCGCCACCTTGGGGCGTGCCGCCGAGACGGCGCGGATGAACGTGGATTTGCCCGCGTTCGGCATGCCGAGCAGGCCGACATCGGCAAGCACTTTCAGCTCCAGCTGCAATTCGCGTGTTTCCCCTTCGGTGCCGGCGGTGCATTGGCGCGGCGCACGGTTGGTGCTGGACTTGAAATGGATATTGCCCAGGCCGCCTATGCCGCCCTGTGCGAGCAAAACTTTTTCGCCGTCGTGGGTGAGATCGGCGATGACTTCGCCGCTGTTGATGTCGGTGATCACCGTGCCGACCGGCATGCGCAGCACCACATCGTCCGCGCCCTTGCCGTAGCAGTCAGAACCGCGCCCGGATTCGCCGTTTTTGGCGCGGTGCGTCCGGGCGAAGCGAAAGTCTACCAGCGTATTGATGTTGCGATCCGCTTGGGCATACACGCTGCCGCCGCGTCCGCCGTCGCCGCCGTCCGGCCCGCCCTTCTCGATGTATTTTTCGCGGCGAAAACTGGCCGTGCCGTTGCCGCCATTGCCCGCGAAGACTTCGATCTTGGATTCATCAATAAACTTCATGCTGTATGTCTACCAAGTTAAGTTCTGGCAAATAAAAAAGCCCTACCTTGCGATAGGGCTGATTTGTTTCAACGAGTTGCTGTTAAGCAGCTACGATTGAAACAGTTCTACGCTGTTGCGCGCCCTTGATGGCGAACACCACCTTGCCAGTGATCTTGGCAAACAGTGTGTGATCCTTGCCCATGCCGACGTTGTCGCCGGGATGGAATTCAGTGCCGCGCTGACGCACGATGATGCTGCCCGCGCTGATCAGTTCGCCGCCGTAGCTCTTCACGCCCAGTCGTTTTGAGTGTGAGTCGCGTCCGTTACTGGTACTGCCGCCGCCTTTTTTTGATGCCATGTTATCTGCTCCTTACTAGAATTACGCCCAAAACTAAGCCGAAATGCCGTCGATGCGGATTTCGGTGTAGTTTTGACGATGACCTTGATTCTTTTGATAGTGCTTACGGCGGCGCATCTTGAAGATGCGTACCTTGTCGCCGCGCCCGTGCGCAACGATAGTCGCTTTTACGGAAGCTCCGATCAGCAAAGGCCTGCCTACGGACAGCTTGTCGCCGTCGGCTACCATCAGCACTTTGTCCAGCACAATGGCACTGCCCACGTCGCCGGGGATGATTTCAACTTTTAAAGTTTCACCGGACGTAACGCGATATTGCTTACCACCGGTTTTAATGACTGCGTACATAACAACCTCGATTACTATTGTGATTTTGGGGCGATTCTTCGCGAAGGCGCGCATTATACCTAAATATCCGGCCCCGTCAAAATCCTTTTTAACGGCGCATGGAGTCGAAAAACTCGGCGTTGTTTTTGGTCGCCTTGACCTTGTCGAGCAGGAATTCCATCGCTTCCAGTTCGTCCATCGGATAGAGCAGTTTGCGCAGCAGCCAGATCCTTTGCAGGATATCCGGCTTGATGAGTAATTCCTCTTTGCGCGTACCGGAGCGGTTCACGTTGATCGCCGGGTAGATGCGCTTCTCGGCCATGCGGCGATCCAGGTGGATTTCCATGTTGCCGGTGCCCTTGAATTCCTCATAGATCACGTCGTCCATGCGCGAGCCGGTGTCGACCAGCGCGGTGGCGATGATGGTCAGCGAGCCGCCTTCCTCGAAACGTCGGGCGGCGCCGAACAGTTGCTTGGGGATGGCCAAGGCGCCCGAGTCGAGCCCGCCGGACATCGTGCGGCCGGTCTGCGCCATGCCGGGGGCGTTGTTGAACGCCCGGCCGATGCGGGTCAGCGAGTCGAGCAGGATGACGACGTTCTTGCCCTGCTCGGCCATGCGCTTGGCGCGTTCGATGGCGAGGATGGAAAGGCCCACGTGCCGCTTGGGCTCGTGGTCGTTGCTGGAGGCGAGCACTTCGC
>JAUYGW010000346.1 GCA_030690245.1 Gallionella sp.
TCGCCCGCTATTCCTGATTGCCGGACCCTGCGTGATCGAATCGCAGCAAATGGCGCTGGATACCGCCGGGCAGTTGCAGGAAATCTGCCGTGAGTTGAATCTGCCGTTTATTTACAAATCTTCCTACGACAAGGCCAACCGCAGCTCCGGAAAATCGTTTCGCGGTTTCGGCCTGGATGCCGGGCTGAAGATTCTCGGCGAAGTGAAGGCGCAACTCGGCGTGCCGGTATTGACCGACGTGCATGGCATCGACGAGATCGCGCCGGTCGCGGCGGTCGTGGACGTGCTGCAAACCCCGGCGTTTCTGTGCCGCCAGACCGATTTCATCCACGCCGCCGCAAGCAGCGGACGTCCGGTCAACATCAAGAAGGGGCAGTTCCTGTCGCCGTGGGATATGCAGAACGTGGTGGAAAAAGCGCGCGAGGCCAGCGGCCAGGACAACATCATGGTGTGCGAACGCGGCGCATCGTTCGGCTACAACAACCTCGTGTCGGACATGCGCTCGCTGGCGGTGATGCGCGGTACCGGTTGCCCGGTAGTGTTCGATGCGACCCATTCGGTGCAGTTGCCCGGCGGGCAGGGAACGGTCAGCGGCGGGCAGCGCGAGTTCGTGCCGGTGCTGGCGCGCGCCGCAGTGGCGGCGGGGATTTCCGGCCTGTTCATGGAGACGCATCCCGATCCGTCCAAGGCGCTGTCGGACGGTCCGAATGCCTTCCCGCTCGGGCACCTGAAAGCATTGTTGAAGACGTTGATGGCGCTGGATGAAGCCGTCAAGCAGCAAGGGTTGATAGAAGAGAACATAAACTTGCGTAGCGCTTGAAAAAATAATTTAGCCACGGATAAACACGGATGAAACACAGATTAATCCGTGCATATCCGTGTTAATCCGTGGCTGGTTTCCGTTTTGGATTTAAGTTAAGGAAAAAATCATGAGTGCAATCGTTGATGTCATAGCCCGTGAAATTCTGGATTCGCGCGGCAATCCTACCGTGGAGGCGGACGTGTTGCTGGAGTCCGGCGTGATGGGACGTGCCGCCGTGCCGTCCGGCGCATCCACCGGTACCAAGGAAGCTGTGGAACTGCGCGATGACGACAAACAGCGTTACCTCGGCAAAGGCGTGCTCAAGGCGGTGGAATATGTGAATACCGAAATCGCCGAAGCGATCATCGGCCTGGACGCGGGGGAACAAGCCTTTATCGACCAGACCATGATCGAACTGGATGGCACGGAAAATAAAGCGCGCCTCGGCGCAAATGCGATTCTCGCGGTGTCGATGGCGGTGGCGCGCGCCGCAGCCGAGGAAAGCGGGCTGCCGCTATACCGCTATCTGGGCGGCGCCGCGCGCAAGGAAATGCCGGTGCCGATGATGAACATCATCAATGGCGGGGCACATGCCGAAGGCGGCGCCGACATCCAGGAATTCATGATTATCCCGGTAGGCAGCCAGAGCTTCCGCGAGGCGCTGCGCTGCGGCGCCGAAGTATTCCACAACCTGAAAAAAATTCTGCACCAGCGCGGACTCAGCACCACGGTAGGCGACGAGGGTGGCTTCGCGCCTGCGCTGGGTTCCAATGAGGCGGCGCTGAAAGTCATCGTGGAAGCTATCGAGGCGGCAGGGTATGTGCCCGGTGCGGACGTGGCGATCGGCCTCGATGCCGCCGCATCTGAATTTTACAAGGACGGCCAGTACCACCTGAAAGCGGACGGGCTAGTGCTGAATACCGCCCAGATCATCGACCTGTACGCCACCTGGGTGGACAAGTACCCGATTGTCAGCATCGAAGACGGCATGAGCGAGCATGACTGGGAGGGCTGGAAGCAGCTCACCGCGCGCCTCGGCAAATCCATCCAGCTGGTGGGCGACGATGTGTTCGTTACCAACACGAAGATATTGCGCGAAGGCATCCGTCAGGGGCTGGCGAATTCCATCCTGATCAAGGTCAACCAGATCGGCACCCTAACCGAAACCTTTGCCGCGATCGAGATGGCCAAGCGCGCCGGTTATACCGCCGTGATTTCGCATCGTTCCGGCGAGACCGAAGATTCCTTCATCGCCGACCTCGCGGTGGCCACCAACGTGATGCAAATCAAGACCGGTTCCCTGTCACGCTCCGACCGCATGGCGAAATACAACCAGCTGCTGCGCATCGAAGAAGACCTGGGTGATACCGCCTCCTATCCGGGGCGCGAGGCATACTACCAACTGGGTTGATGCGTCGTTCCGTCACACTGATACTGGCTGCTTTATTGCTGCTGTTGCAGTATCCGCTGTGGCTGGGCAAGGGCGGTTGGTTGAAGGTATGGGATATGAATCGCCAGGTCGAGGCGCAGCAACAGGCCAATGATCAGACCCAGGCGCGCAACGCCCTGCTGGATGCCGAAGTGCGCGATCTCAAGCAGGGCTCCGAAGCCATCGAGGAACGTGCGCGCAGCGAGCTTGGCATGATCAAGCGCGACGAAGTTTTTTTCCAGATTCTGGAAAAATCATCCGCACAGATAACAGAGAAGCAGGCGATGTCATCGCCTGCTTCTGCTGTTTCTGGCGCTCACAGGTAATGTGTATCCAGTTGGCGAGCCGCTATCGGAAGAGATTCAAACTATATTCCTCTGTTGGCGAAGAACGTTCTGGTATTTCAACGGATTATGCTATTTCTGTAGGTGCGAATTCATTCGCATATAACTCGTTGAGCGTGCGAATAAATTCGCACCTACGAACCCATCAACTGAGGTTTTTAGGTGCAATATCAGCTTCACGCCCTGAGGTTGTCCGTCTAAAATTTCAGAAACATCTTGATATGCGGTAGCACTGCATTGCCGGCTGCTTTGCCTTGCCCGACAAAACCGAGGCTTTGATAGAACGGAACATAGCGGGGCTGTAAGTCGACGCTTGCCTGCGGGTAATCATGTGTGCGGGCATAATCGAGCAACGCTTCCATGATTGCCGTGCCGACTTTCTGCTTGCGCCACTGCGGCAGCACCGCAATATGCCCGATGTGGCCGTCGGGCCGCATCCGCCCGCAGCCGATGGCATCGCCTTGAAGGCTGAGGGCCAGCGCATGGCGGCAACTTTCGTCCAGCCCGTCCCACTCCGACGCTTCGGGAATTCCCTGTTCGCGGATAAATACCTCCTCGCGGATTGACTTGAGCAGCGGTTCGCCATCGTGCCAGCCGATCAGGCTGACGGTAAAGGGAGTGCTCATCATTCACCTCCTTGGAGCCTGCTGAACAGACTCTTATGCAATGATTTTGACAGATATTCCTGCGGGTACCAGATCAAACAATTCGATCAGGTCGGCATTGCGCATCCGGATGCAGCCATGCGAACCGGGGGCGCCAAGTTGCGCCGTACCCGGTGTGCCGTGGATGTAGATATAACGGCGCATGGTGTCGTTTTCACCGAGCCGGTTGAAACCGGGTTCGCAACCGGACAGCCACAGGATGCGCGTCAGTATCCAGTCGCGTTCGGGAAATTGCGCGCCCAGTTCCGGCGTGTAGATTTCGCCGGTCGGGCGGCGCCGCACGAACACGGTGTTTTCCGGTTGTCCCGCGCCGATCCTGGCGCGGATGATGTGTTTGCCGCGCGGCGTGCAATAACTGCCGCTTACCTCACCCGCGCCATTTGCCGCAGTGGAAACCGGGTAGCGGCGCAGCGTGTTGCCCGCATCGTCGAGCAATTCGAGCTGCTGCGTGGCAATGTGAACGTTGATTTTCATTGTGCCTTCTGCTGCGCGCGGCGCATCGCGAAAAAATTGCTGAGCATTGCGCCGCATTCTTCCGCCAGCACGCCGCCCGTCACTTCGGCATGGTGATTAAGGCGCCGCTCGGCAAATACGTCCAGTATGCTGCCGCATGCGCCGGTCTTGGGGTCGCTCGCCCCGTATACCAGCCGCGCGATGCGCGCGTGCATCATCGCGCCGGCGCACATCAGGCACGGCTCCAGCGTGACGAACAACTCGCAGCCCACCAGCCGGTAATTGCCCAGCCGCTGCGCCGCGTCGCGCAACGCCATCATCTCGGCATGCGCGGAAGGATCGTGGCGCGAGATCGGCGCATTGAAACCGCGCCCGACAATCTCTCCGTCTTTCACCACCACCGCCCCCACCGGCACTTCACCGGCGGACTGCGACTGGCTGGCAAGCTCCAGGGCATGGTGCATGTAATCGGTATCGGTCATCAACGCTCACTCGGCTAAAACGGGCGGCAACCGTAGCACAACTTCTGCGGTTTGACGAGATTGTGATGCGATTGATCGCGTTGTGGAGGGTAGTTGTTCCATTTTAAAATATAGCCGGAATTTGTAGGAGCGGGCCATGCCCGCGATCAAACTGGTTATCGCGGGCATGGCCCGCTCTAACAAACATGAATAGATCATAGGCACGATAAATCGTACCCTTCCGGGTTACTTGCCGCGCCGCCCTGACTTGGGCGAGAACAAAGCCGGTTGCGGCATGGATTGATGGCGCGCCGCTTCGGACAGATGCTGCTGATCGGCAGGTTTTTGCGCCGGGCGCGGTTTGGGCTGACCAGTACGCGCTTGCGGGTCACGCTGTTGCGGATTGCGCGGCTGCTGGTCGCGTTGTTGGCGCGGCTTGGTGGCTTGGCCGTCACGTGCCGCGCGGTTTCCCGCACCCGCCGTGCGTGGTGCGCCTGCGGTCGTGTTGCTATGGCGTCTTTGTCCGTGCGCCGGGCGCGGCGGGCGCGGGGCTTCGGCGGGAAGGTTGGTCGGCGGTACGAAGCTGTCGATCGCCACTTTCGGGATCTCGCGCTTGATCAGCCGCTCAATGCTCTTTAGAAACGGCAACTCTTCGCTGTCCACCAGCGAAATTGCCGCGCCGCTGCTACCCGCGCGCCCGGTGCGGCCGATGCGGTGCACGTAATCTTCCGGTATGTTCGGCAACTCGAAATTCACCACATGCGGCAGC
>JAUYGW010000012.1 GCA_030690245.1 Gallionella sp.
TCTGCCAGAACAGGTCTTCCATCAGCTTGGCTTTCCAGGCGTTCCAGATTTCCGGGTTGGTGGCGCGCACGTCCGCAACGGTCAAGAGGTACAGCGCGACCAGATAGCGGTCGTTCTTGATCCTGGCGGCGAAACCCGCGATCACCTCGGGGTCGGACATATCCTGCTTCTGCGCGGTGGCGGAAAGAGTGAGATGGTGTTCGACCAGCCACACGATCAGGCTGGTGTCGGCATTGTTGATCTGGTGCTGCACACAAAACGCGCGCGCGTCTTTCTTGCCCAGTTGCGAATGGTCGCCGCCGCGCCCCTTGGCGATGTCATGGAACAGCCCGGCGACATACAGCACTTCGGGCCGGGCGAATTCACCCATCAGTTTGCTGCACAGCGGGATTTCCTGTGCATATTCCGGTGCGGCGAAACGGCGCAGGTTGCGCACCACCATCAGGATATGCACATCCACCGTGTAGACATGGAACAGGTCATGCTGCATCTGCCCGACGATGCGCCCGAAGGAGGGGAGATAACGACCGAGAATGCCATACTGGTTCATGCGCCGCAGCGCGTGGAGGACTCCCTGCGGCTGGCTCAGGATTTCCATGAAGCGCGCCCGGTTCAGCGGGTTGCGGCGGAACGACACATCGACCCGGCGCTGCGCGCGCCACAGCGCGCGCAGCGTCCTTGCGCTGAGATCGGTCAGCTCGCCATGCTGTTCCATCAGCAGGAACAGCTCGAAGATCGCCTCGGGGGTATGTTCGAACAGCTGCTCGTCGCGGATATCCAGCAGCGTGCCGACTATCCTGAATCGCTCGTTCAGGATGCGTTGCACCGGCGTTTCGCCGAATAAATAGTCGTGCAGGTTCTGCAGCATGATGGTGTTGAACTGGCGCACCGCCAGTTTGGTGCGGTAATAGCGCTGCATCAGATGCTCGCTCGCGCGGCGGTTGGCCGAGGCATTGATGCCCAGTTGTCCCGCGAGCAGCGTCTGGAAATCGAACAGCAGGCGGTCTTCATGCCGCTTGGCGAGGTAATGCAGGCGGGTGCGCAGCGTCGCCAGCAGCGCGCTGTGACGCGCGACCTGGCGCGCCTCGGCCGCCGTGAGCAGCCCGATTTGCGCGAGTTCGCTCCAGTGTGTTCCCAAGCCGGCCGCGCGCGCGATCCAGGTGACGGTCTGCAAATCGCGCAGGCCGCCCGGACTTTCCTTCAGGTTCGGTTCGAGGTTGTAATCGGCTTCCGCATAGCGCGCATGGCGCCGCTGCTGTTCCTGCAGTTTGGCAAGATAAAAGGCGCGCAGGTCGAGGTGCTGTTGCACGCTATCGCACAATTCATCGAAGAGTTCCTTGTTGCCGCAGAGCAGGCGCGCTTCGAGGAGGTTGGTCTGCACGGTGATGTCGGCGGACTCGTTCATGCACTGCGCCACGGTGCGGACGCTGTGGCCGACTTCAAGCCCGATATCCCATAACACGCCAATCAGCCGATGCAATTGCTGCTGCAAGGCTTCATTGGGTTCGGTATCCAGCAGAATCAGCAGATCGATGTCCGATCTGGGGTAGAGCTTGCGGCGTCCGTAGCCGCCCACCGCCGCCAGCGCGATACGGTCGGGCATCGCGAGTTGCCGCCAGACGCGGCGCAGGTAGCGGTCGACCAGCCGGGTGTGCGCAGCGAGCAAACGCGCCGCGTTGTTGTGTTCCAGAAAGCTCTGCTCGAGCACCGCGCGGTCGCTGCGCAACGACTCGCGCAGCGCGGCCACATCGTCATGACCCATGACTTGGCGAGTGTCGTTTGCCAGCAGGGGCGATTCATGAATCGCCCGTACATGGTCAGCAGTTATGTCAGAGGGATGGGGGGGGAGGGCAGCCATCGGAAACGGTCAATACTTCGAAGCCGGTCTCGGTGACGAGGATGGTGTGTTCTTATTTCGCCGACAGGCTGTGGTCCTTGGTGACCACCGTCCAGACGTCGCCGAGATGCTTGATGGCCGCCTTGCCCGCATTGATCATCGGCTGGATGCTGATGG
>JAUYGW010000013.1 GCA_030690245.1 Gallionella sp.
CGCCCATATCCGGCAAGAAAACCCGCAAGCCGCCAATCGTGTTGTTTCTGCCATCCGCAAGGAGACCATGCAGCTTGCCCGCACCCCTCTGGCAGGCAGACCGGGGCGCGTTGAAAACACCCGTGAATTCGTCATAGCCAACCTCCCTTACATTGCGGCTTATCAGGTCATGCCTTCCGCTGTCGAAATTCTTGCCGTGATCCATACTGCCCGGCTGTGGCCGGAAAATTTTTCGGATTGACGGGGCATCACGCTTGGCCGCCTGTCATGGCTCCAAATTTACCCCCGGAATCCTGCTCAAGTCCACCTCGTCGATCTGCTCGGGCGCGAGAAATTGTCTGGCGTAATCCAGATAGACTTTTTCGCGGATGAACACATCGAACAGGTCGGGATCGATATGCCCGTCCAGTTTGAGTTTTCCGAGTATGGTCAGCGATTCGGTCAGGGTCTTGCCTGCCTTGTAGGGGCGGTCTTTGGCGGTGAGCGCCTCGAAAATATCGGCGATGCCCATCACCCGCGCCTGCACCGACATCTGTTCGCGCGTCAGTCCGCGCGGGTAGCCCTTGCCGTCCATGCATTCGTGATGTCCGCCGGCATATTCGGCGACATTTCTGAGGTGTCTCGGCCACGGCAGGGATTCCAGCATCTTGATGGTGACGACGATGTGGTGATTGATGATTTCGCGCTCCGCCGCAGTCAAAGTGCCGGCGCGTATATTGAGGTTCTCAACTTCATCGTCGCTGAGAAATGGTTTAAACGGGCCATCCGCGGAGCGGATGCTCGCAAAGTTAGCCATTTTTCCATCGGCATCGCGCCATTGATAGGCGGCGATTTGACGCACGCGCTGCTGCGCCTCCTCCGACATGGCCTCGCCGCCGACGTTGCAGTGGTGCAGGAATTCCCGGTCGTCGTCGAGTTGCCGGATGCGCGCCTCATATTCGGCGCGGATAGTTTCAGCGCCCCGATCCTCGATCCTCGATCCCCGATCCTCATGCAGTGCACGCAACATGGCGATTTCCGCGTCGCGCTTGAGCACCTCGAAGCGCGTGTCAATCAAATGGATGCGGTCAAACAAGGTATGCAGCTTGGTCGACTTGTCCACCACATGCACCGGGGTGGTGATTTTTCCGCAATCGTGCAGCAGGCCGGCGATTTTTAGCTCATACCGGTCCTTGTCGGTCATCACAAAACCCTTGAGCGGGCCGCTGTTTGTGCGGTTGACCGCTTCGGCAATCATCATGGTCAGCACCGGCACGCGCGCGCAGTGCCCGCCGGTATAAGGCGACTTGTCGTCAATCGCGGTATTGATGAGCTGGATAAGGGACTCGAACAGCTTCTCCAGTTGCCAAATCAGGCGGCGGTTGGTGAGCGCGATGGCAGCCTGCGAGGCGAGCGACTCCAGCAACTGCTGATCGTCGCCTGAAAACGGAACGATAGCGCCGCTTTGCCGGTCTTGCGCATTGATGAGTTGCAGCACGCCGATGACTTGATCATCGTGGTCGCGCATCGGCACGGTAAGAAAGGACTGGGAACGGTAGCCGGTCATGCTGTCGAATTTTTTGGTGCCGGAAAAATCGAAGCCCTGCGCCGTATAGGCATCTTGAATATTAACCGCCTCACCGCTAAGCGACGAATGGCTCGCGACGTTGTTGTGATTGGGATTGCCGGCCTCATCGTAAAGCCGGATCGGAGGCAAGTTAATCGGCACGCCGCTGGTGCCGCCCATCGCAATTTTCAGCGAATCGGTGCGCATGATCTCAAAGCGCAGCACCCGCTGCTCCGGCTCATGCAAATAAAGCGTGCCGGCGTCGGCGTTGGTGATGCGCTTGGCCGCCACCAGAATCGTTTCGAGCAGGCTGTTGATGTCGTGCTGCTGCGACAGCGCGATGCCGATCTCGTTGAGTTCCTTGAGGCGATGCAGGAGGTTATCCGCAGAATCCATGGGTTAGTCGTCAGTCGTTAGCCGCTGATAACTCACTTGATACAAACCGCGCGTATCTGGTGCATATCGGTAATGCCCTGCAACACCTTTTCCATGCCGTCCTGCTTCAGGGTATGCATACCTTCTTCAAGAGCGATGGCCAGCAACTCGGCGACGCGCGCATGTTCCTGAATGGCCTTTTTGATCGGGTCGGTGCCGATCAGCAGTTCGTGCAAGCCGACACGCCCGCGATAGCCGGTGCCGGTGCATTTGTCGCAGCCAACCGGTTCGTACAGCGTAAATTGCCCCTTGTCATCTGCAAACAGCTTGACCCACTCGGCATACAGAGCCTTGGTCGCGGCAGCCGGGTCTTTTTTCCAGGTCGCGGTATTCATCAATTCGCCGCTGTACTCGGTGAGTAGTAATTTTATTTCCTCGGCTGTCGCGATATGCGGTTTCTTGCAGTCGCCGCACAGGCGCTTCCCCAAACGCTGCGCCAGAATACCCAGCAACGCATCCGCAAAGTTGAACGGGTCCATACCCATATCCAGCAGGCGGTTGATGGATTCCGGCGCGCTGTTGGTGTGCAGGGTGGCAAACACCAGGTGGCCGGTGAGCGAGGCTTCGATGCCGATGGATACGGTTTCCTTGTCGCGCATTTCGCCGACCATGATCACGTCCGGATCGGCGCGCAGGAAGGCGCGCATGATGGTCGCAAAATCCAGTCCGGCCTTCTTGTTGATCTGTACCTGGCGCAAGCCCTTCTGGGTGATTTCCACCGGGTCTTCCGCCGTCCATATCTTGGTGTCCGGCTTGTTGATGTATTTGAGGATGGAGTGCAGCGTGGTGGTTTTGCCGGAACCGGTCGGGCCGCACACGAAGAACAGTCCGTATGGCTTGCTGACCGTCTCCTTGATCAGCTCATTATTGCGCGCCGAGAAGCCCATTTTCTCCAACGGCAACGGTTCGCCGGAAGCGAGAATACGCATCACCACATCTTCGACCCCCCCCTGTGACGGGATGGTTGCGACGCGCAACTCGATGTCCAGCGGGCCATATTTTCTGAATTTAATCTTGCCGTCCTGCGGTTTGCGCTTCTCGGAAATATCCAGGTCGCACATGATCTTGAGGCGCGTCACCAGCGCGTTGCGATAGGTGGACGGCACTTCGATGTAATTGAGCAGCGAACCGTCCTTGCGCACGCGGATCTGCGTCTTGGCCTTGCCCGGCCCCGGCTCGATATGAATATCCGAAGCGCCCATCCGGTACGCATCGACGATGATCTTGTTGACCAGCTTCACCAGCTCGTTGTCGGCGGCGGCACTGACGTCTTCCTGGCTGGCGCCGGCGCCTTCTTCTTCGTCCCCGCCCATGCTGGTCAGCAAATCATCCATCGAGGATTCATCCGCTGCGAAGCCGCTGCTTGCGTCAGAGCCTCCGCCATAGAACAAATCCAGAGCCTGCTTGAATTCGCGCTGCGAGCAAACCTTATAGACCAGCCGGTTCTTGGGGAAAATGTTGTTGACCACCCGCGAGGTCTGAATCCGCTCGGGATCGGTGGTCAAAATGACCAGCCCCTCCTGGGTCTCCTCGATCGGAATCCAGTGGCTGCTTTCCACATATTCCCGCTTCAGGTTTCTCAGCAAATCGGTCGGCTTGATGCGATCCGCCTTGTATGGCTCGTAAGCAACCCCGAAGAAGCTGGACAATGCCTTGCCCAGTGCAGGGATGCTGACCTGGAATTCGTCGATCAGCACTTCTTCGATGTCTATGCCTTTGCGGCGTGCGGTGCGGGTTGCCAATTCGAATTCTGCGGTGGAGAGCACCGCATCGGCCACCAGGTAGTCATACTTGGTTTTAACCGTCGTATTTTGCTGGCGCTGGCGCAATGCCACTGCCATCGTCTGCGCCAGCTCCTGCACGCCCTCCTCGACCATCGCCGCAAAAGGGGCGCCAGCCTTGTTATTGATGACCTGGATGACGCCGACCAGATCGCCGCCGGTATCCAGAATCGGTGCGACCAGCATCTGCTTGGTGCGGTAACCGGTGCGTTTGTCCACCTCCTGCAAAAACCGCAACTGCGGGCTATAGGCGGCCAGTTCCTGCCCGTCATAGACATCCTTGATGTTGAGCAGCTTTCGGTGCATTGCCGCATAACCGGCAACACTCTGTTCGGCGATCGGTAGCTTGAGATCCTTAAAGGAATTCAGCCCGGTTTTGACCTTGGAAATAAGCGAGGCATTGTCTTCGCCCACCACATAGATGGTCAGCCGGTCGGCATTGAACAGCGTGCAGATGTCCTTGCTGACATCCAGCATGATTTCGTCAATATTGCTGGTCGCGTGTATCTTGTTGATGACGTGATTGAGATTTTTGGTGAACTCAAGCTTGAGGCTGATTTCACCGACGCTACCTGTTGCGGCGTTGCCCGCCATGACTGTACTCATTCTTGCTCCCCTGCCTTTTTCATCGAGCTACTGCCGCACCGGCCGTAGCCAGCCATCCAAAACCTGCACATCGTATCCGGCCTGCGCCCATCCAATGCAAGAGTCCGGAGCTTCATCGTTTTGCCGCCTTTTTCTGGTGAGTGGAAAGTGGATCGGCACTTCGTGCCTCAGTGGGAAAAACCTCCCCACTCACAACTCCCCACTCACTATTTCGTCTGAAACACGAACACGCCATCCCATTCCGCAGCCGGCGGATTCTTGCGGAAGTGGGCGATGCGCTCGGCGTAGATTCCATACAGCGCGGTTTCAGGCGACATGCGCTGCAAATTCATCAGTTGCAATTCCGCCTGGTCCCAATCCTGTTTGCGATACAGGCGGCGCACTTCATGGAACAGCTTGACTTCATCCTGGAGCGCCTTGCTCACTTCGTCGAGCAAGCCGATCGGCTCGTAAATCGCCACCGGCTTATCCTTGCCTTTTACCCGCACATGGTCAAGCTCGCGATAAACAAAGTCGGTTACGGCATTTTTGGTGTTTTCGCCGACGATCACGCCGACGCCATATTGCTTGGTGATGCTTTCCAGGCGCGAAGCAAGGTTCACCGCATCGCCCATCACCGTGTAAGCCACGCGCACTTCCGAGCCCATGTTGCCGACACTGACGCGCCCGCTATTGATGCCCACGCCAACGCGAATCTCCGGCCAGCCGCGCTCCTTAAAATGCGGCCGCAGGGCTTTCAGGGTCGATTGCATCTCGATGCCCGCCAATATGGCATTGCGCGCATGGTTCTCATCCGGCAGGGGGGCGCCCCAGAACGCCATGATGCAGTCGCCCATATACTTGTCTATGGTGCCGCGATGTTTGTAAACAACGCGAGACAACGGGGTCAGAAACTCGTTCATCAGCAGCGTCAATTCCTTCGGATCCAACCCCTCCGAAATGGTGGTAAAACCGCGCACGTCGGAGAACAGGATGGTCATCTCGCGGCTCTTGCCTTCCATGGACACGCTTTCCGGATGCTCGGCCATTTCCTCGACCAGTTCGCTCGGCACATATTGGCCGAACAACCCGGTAATCTGGCGCTTGGTGCGCGATTCGACGAAGTAACCGTAGGACATGTCCAGCGCAAACAGCAATGCGATCATCACCAGGCTGTTCGCAACCAGCATTATCAAATTGCCATAGTGCCAGGCCGCCAGACTCAACCCTACGGTCGCGGCGAACATTGATGCCGAAGCCAGCATGGCCTTGGCGGGGCTCAAGGCCGGCAACAAAAAACTCAAGGCGACACCGATCAGCAACAGCCAGACCACCTCGGCGCCAACCATGTAGGCAGGCTGCTCCTTCAGGTTTTGATCGAGAATGCCGGAAATCATGTTGGCATGGACTTCCACCCCCGGGTAAACCTCCGCCACCGGCGTGGCGCGCATATCCAGCAGTCCCGGAGCCGTGGTGCCCACCAGCACGATCTTGTCCTTGAGCCGGGCAATCTCGACACGGTCGTGCAGCACATCTGCAACCGAAATATAGCGGAAGCTTCCCTGCCCGCCGCGGTACGGCACAAAGGCAGCCACATTTTGATCTACCGGGATTTTCAACCTGCTGCCGCCCGTACCCAGTTCCAGCCACTCCAGGCCGCCATACCCGTTGCTCTTACCCTCGGCAAAACCCGGCAGCAGCTCGGGTTGGCCAAACAAGGTGCGCACCATCGCAAGCGATAAGGATTCGTAATAGGCGCCGCCATATTCCGCGAGCATCGGCACACGCCGCACCTCTCCATCATCATCCACCAGCGGATTGAAGTGCCCGGCGCTTGCGGCGGCTTTCTGCAGTTCAGGAAGATTTGCCCCATAACCGTTCCATGCCGTAAAGCCGATCTGCCTCCCCTTGAACGTGCCGGAAGGGAAGACCGGCTCGGGCAATGCTCCCGATATATTGGCGCCTTTATGGTTGGTCAGGTAATACCCCAATACCACGTTGCGGTTCCTGATCTTGCTGGCAAACAGGCTGTCGTATTCGAGTTGCGGCTGAATCTGGGCCAATGCCGCCTGAAATTTTGCATCGCCCTTGAGCTGGTTCTGCCCGATTTTCTGCAACACCTTGAGCCCCGAGCTCTCGTCCTTTTCGGCGAAGACCACATCGAAACCGACCACTGCTACGCCATATTTGTCGAACAACTTGTCCGTCAACAGGCTGAGGCGATCCCGGCTCCACGGCCAGCGGCCTTCCTCCTTGAGGCTTTTTTCATCGATGTCGAGAATGACGATGCGATCGTCCACCGTGCGCGGCATGGTCAGCTGCAAACGGTAGTCGTACAGGATAGCGGACAGCTGATCGACAAAATTCAGCCGATAGAAACGCGCGGCGTTGCCGACAAAAACCAACACGATCAGCAGCCCCAGCCCGATCAATATGGCGTTTTTTTTCACGCTACGTATCCCGGCAGGTGATGATAGATGTCAGAAGCGCCCGCAAGGAGTACGGCAGAACCCGCTGCCCGGCTTGCCGGGCGTGGTGTGATACAAGGTAAAGGGAGAGGAGTTATCCTCAGTCCTCGCATCTCAAGCCTCAAAATTTTCTCCTCTTTCAATAAGGCAGCCATGGGGATTGCCCCTGCGGTTTTTGCCTTCTGTTACCCCTTGAAATAAAACTCCATTTTCACTCCGGCCAGCTCGACCACATCATGATCATTCAGCTGATGCGGCTGGTCGCCCAAAGACATTCCGTTCACCATCGGATGGCTTGCGCCTTCCACGTGGGTAATGAAATAGCCGTGCGGGCGGCGGGTCAGGACAGCCACCTGTACGCCGGGCTTGCCCAGCGTGGTGAGATTTTTAACCAGCTCCAGCTCCTTGCCGGCATTGGGTCCGGTCAGAATTTGCACCACGGCCGCCTGCGGTGCGGAGACAGCCGGCGATGCAACAGGCGGGGCAACCGCCGGGTTTGGCTGATGCGCGTCAAATTTTCCGGTTTTCTCGATCGCTTCTGCCGGCTTGGCATTCGGAGCGACTTGCATTTTCATGAAACCCGCCGTCGCATCGCCTTTTTCCGCGCCTGGAGCAGCCTGTTTGGGCGGCGCACGCAGCACCATGGTTTTCTCGAAGTCAGCCGGATTCACCTGGCCGGCCTGGTCATTAACGTATTTCAGCTTGTATTTACTTATTTCTATCAGGTCATTGTTTTGCAGGAAGTGCTTTTTGGTTGGCGCCCCGTTCACTTCCAGCCCGTTGGTGCTGTCCAGATCCTCGAGAAAGGAGTCGTGCTGGATGGTGATGATCGCGGCATGTTCGCCGCTCACCGCCAGATTATCGATGACGATATCGTTGTGCGCCTTGCGCCCGATGGTCATGCGCTCCTTGCTCAATGGGTATTCATTGAGCACCACCCCATCCATGCTAAGTATCAATTTTGCAGCCATAGTCTTGACCCTTCCCCGATTTTGAGCCGATTATTTCTTAAGCCACCAATTATTTTTTAAACCAATGGTGCAACTTTTCCAGCCAGCCACGCGGCGCGGCAAATTCGCCGTTCACCTTTACCAGCATCACCGAAACGTTATCGCGGCCGCCGTTATCATTCGCCATCTGGATCAATTGCTCCGCCGCCAGCGGCAGATTGCCCTGCATCGCATACAGCATCGACTGGATATCCTCGTCTTCCACCATGTCGTTCAGGCCGTCCGAACACAACAGGTAAATGTCCCCGACCCGCGCATCATGCACATGAATTTCCGGCACCACTTCGGCATCAATCCCGACTGCGCGCGTGACCAAATTCTTGTTCTTGGACACGCGTGCATCCTCGACACTAATCATCCCGCCGTCGATCTGCTCCTGCAACAGGGAATGATCGCGGGTAATCGTCTCCAGCACCTCGCCGCGCAGCCGGTACATGCGCGAATCGCCCACATGGCCGACCACCACGCGGTTGTCATAAAACAGTCCGGCAACGATGGTCGTGCCCATCCCCGCATATTGCGGCTGGCTCTGTGCGGCATGGAAAATCGAAGCGTTCGCGCGCTGAATATTGTCGCGCAGCAGCACCACCCCCAACTCCTCGCCGCTTGCCGCATCGCGGTCCGTCGGGCTCGCATCCTGCAGGTGTTGGCAGACTTCCGTCGCGACCACTGACACGGCAATGCCGCTCGCCACTTCACCGGCATTATAGCCACCCATCCCATCCGCCAGCACGACCAGGCCGCAAGCCAATTCCTGCGCAACGCTGTCCTCGTTGTGCGAGCGCACCATCCCCGGGTTGGTTTGACTGACTATTTCAAGCGCGTCTTCTATTTTCATAGTTCACTCCTGCAGGCCGGCTGCGCATTGGCGCAATGCTTCGGCCATCTCCGCACCATTGGCATAACGGTCTTCGTTCTGTTTGGCCAACGACTTGTTGACGATTGCCACCAGGCACGGCGGCAAATCCGCTCGAATGCTCAAAATATCGGTGTGGGGTTCGTTGGCGATCCGGTACATCAGCTGCGCCATCGAATCTCCTTGAAATGGGAGCTTACCACAAGCCAGTTGGTACAAACTCACCCCCAGCGAGAACAGATCGGAGCCACCCTGGATTTTTTTGCCGGCCAACTGTTCCGGCGACATATACGATGGCGTGCCCAGCACCATGCCGGTTTTGGTCTTGCTCGAATCGGTGATGCGCGCGATGCCGAAATCCGTCACTTTGGGCGTATCCGTGTCGGGGTCGTACATGATGTTGGCGGGCTTGATGTCGCGGTGCACCACGTTCTGTTTGTGCGCGTAATCCAGCGCGTCGGCGACGCGGGCGACGATACTCATCACCTTGGGCAACGGCAGCAAATTATCCGGTTTGGTAAACGGCACCAGATCCTTGCCTTTGAGGAATTCCATCGCGATGTAGGCAAGGTCGTGCTCTTCGCCCGCATCGTAAATCGACACGATGTTCGGATGGTTCAGGCGTCCCGCCGTCTCGGCCTCGCGGAAGAAGCGGTCCTTCACATCCTGCAATTCGTCGGCTTCAAACTCCTGCGCCAACGCCATGGTCTTGATCGCCACCACGCGGCCGATCTTGGGGTCTTTGCCGTAATACACCACCCCCATCGCCCCCTTGCCGAGCTCCTTCTCGATCTCATAGCGGCCCAGCATCGGCTTGGACACGCCCGCCTTGCCCAGCACCATGGTGCTGGCGTTGCTCTTGCCGGAAGAGCCTCCAAGTATCACCGTTTCCGACATCGCCTTGGACTGCGTCAGGCGCGCTTCCAGATCGCGGAACTTGGGGTTGTACTCGGCCATGTATTTGAACACCGACTCGGCCTTGTTGAACTGGCGCTTGCGCTCGAAATCCAGACCGAGGTTGTAGAGCACCTCCATCAGGCTATCGTCGCGCCGCACCTTGCGGAACTTGTCGAAGGCGATGTCCAATTGCCCTTGCCCCTGGAAAGCCAGGCCGAGCATGCGGTTGCTTTCGGCGGATTCGGCATCGGACTTCTGCTTGCCCTTTTCGGTCAGCAGGTGGCGCTTGGTCGTCAGCAAGGCGTGGCCCACCAGCAGCAGCGCGGCGGGCAGCATCAGCTGCAGCCACAGCGCCTGCGTCGTCATCAGCACGAAATGCGTCGCCAGCAACGCCACGAGCAGCGTGCCGGTCACCAGCGCACCAATCGCCGCGTTCAGGCGCGGCAGCAGCAGGATCAAATACAGCGCGACCAGCAGAAACACGCCGATTTCAGCCATCGTTCCCCAGCCCGGCGCAACGAAATAATCCCCCTTGAGGATGCTGGACACGGAATGTGCCAGAATCAGTGCGGGAGCCATGCCCGAAGATATCGGCGTCACTTGCAGCGTACCCACGCCGGCGGCCGTCGCGCCGATCAGCACAATCTTGTCGCGGTATTTGTCTGCCGGGATCTTGCCGGTGTACACGTCGTAGAAGGAATCCACCGGAAAGGCCGGCCGCCCGTCCCGGTTCTTGTAAAAATAAGTGTGCATCTGCAAGGCCGGGTCGGTGGCGATCTTCTGGTTGCCCAACTGCACGCCCTCGCCCAGATTGACGTGGATGTCCCTGGGTTCGAGATTGAGGCTTTTGGCTGCCAGCATCAGCGACAACGACGGATAGTATTGATCGTAATAACCCACCACCAGCGGCTCGGTGCGCACCGCGCCATCCACGTCCGGAAAACTGTTCAGGTGGCCGATGGCCAATGCCTTGCCGCCCAGCGCCGGGATCGGCGCCAGCACGCTGCGCGAAGGCAACGGCTGCGCGCCGGAGCCGCCGGCATCATTCACGTTGTCGAGATTGTTGCGCAGCACATAGTCGGGCAACTCCTGATTGGGCTTGCCTTGCGGCTCGCCCAATTCGAAGAACATCGCCAGCAACACATCGTTGGCCTTGGCCATGCTTGCGCTGAGCTTCTTGTCGTTATCGAGGTTCTTTGCCGCCTCCAGCAGCAACGCGTCGAGCTGGGACAATTCCGCCGGGCCGGCGGGAGCGACCATACTTGCCGGGCTCACCATGCTTGCCGGAACTGCCATGGCGGCCAGGCTTTCCGGGATGGCGTTTTCCGGATTGACAATTTCAGGCCCGGCGCCTTCCAGCAGGGAAGACTTGCCGAGCAGATCGGCAATCTTGTGGATATAGTCCAACCCGGCATCGACCTGCGGCTCGAAGAAAAAGGCGGTATGGCCGATCACCTTGGCGTGGCCGGCAGCCAGAATATCGATCATCTGGGCGTGAATCTCGCGCGGCCATGGCCACCGCCCAAGATTGGCGATACTCTGCTCGTCTATCGCGAGCACCGCGATCTTGTCGCTCGGCGTGCGCGACGAGGCCTGCACCCCCAAGTCATAAGCCTTGCGCTCCAGACTCTGCACCAGATCGCTGTTCGCGCCAAACATGAACACCAATGCGACCAGCAAACCGACGAACCAGTCTTTTTTCCAGAACGACCACTTATTCATTGCCACCCCCGATGCTTATCGCCAAGCAGACCACATTGAAAATTTAAGGTATTTCTTAATGACAGACCGCAAGCCTTTTGATTTATAGCGGATTTAATAAAGCCCTGGAGGACTCCTTTTATTTGATCAGCAATACCGGGCAGCCTGCCAGATGCAGCACCTTGTTCACTACCGATCCCAGCAGCAATGCCTGCAAGCCGCCCTGTCCCTGCCGGCCCATCACGATCTGGTCGACGCCCTGCTCCGTGGCATATTGTACGATCGCTTCCGCCGGCGTGCCGACGCTGATGTGGTATTGGTAGGGCAAGGCAGCAGCGTCCAACGCGGCGCGCGCCGGCTGCAATGCCGCCATACCCTGCTCGCGGTAATAGTCGTCGATGGTCTGCTGATTGATGAACAGCTTGACGTTGCCGGCCGCCACATTCCACTGTACGTTCAGCAACAGCAGTTGCGGCTGCTCCTTCAGCGCGGCGATATTTTTGATCACGTGTTCAACCGCACGCTGCGCGTTGGCCGAGCCATCCACCGGAATCAGTATCTTCATCGTTTTTCCCCTTGCGACTTATTTCATAAAAATTACTTCACCACGAAGGGCACGAAGATCACGAAGGATTTTCATAAGGCGACATAACAATGAACGATCGCCAGCAAGGCAACTCCCTATCTGAACCATGCCTTGCCTTTCTTCGCGGCCTTCGTGTTCTTCGTGGTTCACGCCTTGTTTCAAGGTTTATTGTGCGAGTTGGGCGGCTTGCCGCCCATCCGTGCCGGAACCGTTTCGTCCACCAGATCGACCACTGGCGCAAAAACCGCCTTGCGCAGCGCCAGCCATTTGCCGATCACCAGCACCAGCAACGCGCAGAACGCCGGTACCAGCCAGTGCAGATAGTGGCGCGTTTCGACGATCGTTGCGAACAGCGCCTCGCTGACCAGCATCTCGCCGGCCACATAACCGAGCAGCGCGCCGCCCGCGTAGATGATAAAGGGGTAGCGGTCGATCAGCTTCAGCACCAACTGGCTGCTCCACGCAATCATCGGAATGCTGATCAACAGACCGAACACCAGCAACGACACATTGCCCTTGGCCGCCGCGGCCACGCCGAGCACGTTGTCCAGGCTCATCACGAAGTCGGCGATGATGATGGTCTTGATCGCGCCGAACAGCCGCGTATCGGCCTTGATACTGCTCGCATCATGTTCCTCTTCGGGCAGGATCAGCTTGACGCCGACCCACAGCAGCAGCAGCGCGCCGACCAGTTTCAGATAGGGCAGCGCGAGCAGGCTGACCGCGAAGAAGGTCAGCACGATGCGCAGGCCGATCGCACCGCCGACACCGAACAGGATGCCCTTCCTGCGCTGGTGCGGCGGCAGGTTGCGGCACGCCAGCGCGATCACCACCGCGTTGTCGCCGCTCAGCAACAGGTCGATCATGATGATCTTGAGCACATCCGCCCAGAACTGGGGGGTAGAAAACATTTCCAGCATTGCCTAGCCTTTCAGAATCAAAATCTTTTGTATCACGCACCCCATCGCCGCCGGCTTGTCATCCGCGATTTTCACAACCGATAGCCGCTTGAAGCGAGCGCGCGCCACGGCTGGCGCGCGGACGCAATCTTACCGAATTATCCGCAGCGGCGCGGAAAGATTTGCGCGAGCAGCAACCGCGCTGCGATAAAGCGCACGGCCCGCATCAAGGGTGATATAAACCTAAAAAACGCAGCTCACCACGAAGAACACAAAGATCACGAAGATTTTTCAATGGGCTATGTGCGACTGAACGCTCACCCATGTGGTGTCTGGTGTTTTTGTGACAACCAACTGTTTTTCTCCACGCCCTTCGTGTTCTTCGTAGTTCAAATGAGGTTTTAAGGATAAACATTGCCAATGGATAGCCGCGGCCTGTGCTGATATAGTCGCGCCAACTATCAGCCCGCCAACAGCCATGATTAAACATACCACTCCCGATCACGCACGCCTCGACCGCGTCGTCGCCGAAGCACGCCAACAACGCGACTCGCGTGAAACCGGCTATCGCGAGCAGGCACTCAAATTATTTCCGTGGATATGCGGGCGATGCGCCCGCGAGTTTTTCGGGGTGCGCCTGCGTGAGTTGACGGTACATCACAAAGACCACAATCACGACAACAACCCGGCGGATGGCAGCAACTGGGAGCTGCTCTGCCTGTACTGCCACGATAACGAGCACTCGCGCGTCCTGGATGAGGCGGTGCGCGGCAGGGGCTCCGAAGCCCAAGCAACGGCAACGCATAACCCCTTCGCCGACCTGCAGGCGCTGCTGAAGAAAAAATCGGGTTGACACCAGAACGTTCGTTCTCTACCATGCAACGAACGTTCGTTCTGCACAGGTGTAACCATGACTGATTTCGACC